>JACUUW010000211.1 GCA_014859075.1 Desulforudis sp. | reverse complement strand
CCATCGCCATCGCGGCCGGCGCCGCCCGTTGGTATTTTATCCAGGCGGCAGTCCCGAGTGTTCCTGTTCTAGTTGCCAAGACGGAACTGACACCGGGGACGCTCATCACGGAGGACAACTTAGCCGTTGTGGAGATGCCGCGTTCGGCTCTCCCCAAAGACCGGATTACGCATGAAACTTACGAGTTGGTTATCGGCACTCACGCACGGACGTGGGTGGCCGCCGGAGACCCGGTGCGCCTGGCGCACCTGTCAGAGCTTCGTTTGGGCGGCGGAACCCTGGCGGCCCTCACGGCGCTGGAGGACCCGAAACTCCGGGGCTACGTCCTGCCCTCGGATGCGGTCGATGGCTTGAATCTCGAACCCGGCGACCGGGTGGACCTTGTCGGCGTTATGGATACGGTGGCTCCGGTGGAGGGTCAGCAGGGCCAGACCACCCGCTCCCAGTTAATCGTTCAGGACGCGCCGGTCTTATTTGTGGCCGCTCCCGACTATGAGGCGCCGTACCAGGACGTGCTGGTGACTGTCGGGTTAACCCCCCGGCAGGCGGAAAAAGTGGCCCTTTTCGAAATCAAGGGCTCCCTGAAGGCGCAGGTTCGCCCGGCGCACGGTGGAGAGAACGTCAGCGTGTCCGGAGTGGATACCTGGACCGTGTTTCAGAGGGAGGGGGAATAGAGTTGTCCGAGATGATTCGGTTGCTGGTGGCCGACGACGATATCAACTACCGCGAGGAGCTGCGCCGGGCCTTTCAGAACCATCCCTCGGTGCGCGTCACGGGATTGGCGCAGAGCGGACGCGACGCCCTGAATTTAGCCAGGGACGGCGCCCCGGATGCGGCTTTGGTGGATCTCGGCCTGGTGGACATGAGCGGGCTGGAGGCGGCCGAGCAGATCGCCAAGGTCAGCCCCGGCACGGCTGTTTTCATCGTCACCGATGCCCCCTCCATGGAGCTCTACCGAAGGGCGACGGCCCTCGGCGTAAGACAGGTTTTCACTAAGAGCATGGGCACGGCGGACATGGCCGCCCACATCGAGCAGGAGGTCGAGTCCATCCGGGACCAGATGCGGCGGAAGGCGGAGGAACTGCCTCTGGCGCCTCCGGGCAGCGGCCCGTTCCGAAAGAACGTCCTGCACGCGCCCAAGCGACTCCAGACGGTCAAGAAGGTCACCATCGGGGTGCTTTCTCCCAAGGGCGGCGTCGGCAAGACCACCACGGCGGTGAACATGGCCGCCGCCGCGGCGGCGCAGGCCGACCTGGGAGTCAGGGTGTGCCTGGTGGACCTGAACGAGTTCGGCTGTGTCACCATGCAGTTGAACCTGGGTTCTCCCGAACGCGCCCTCGACGGCGATCCTTTGGCGGCCAGGAACATCCTGAACTGGCAGTACATTGAAGGAAACCCCTCCCGCGAGGAGCTGGAGGAGTTTCTGGTCCGCCATCCGGACGGGATCTGGGTGATTCCCACCGTTCCCGCGCCCGAGAAAATCGTCGAGGTGTCGCAGCAGCTGATACGCAAGGTATTGGACATTCTCCGGCACCATTTCGACCTGATCATCATCGACCTGCCGCCCTCGATCACCCTGGACGTGTCCTGGTCGACCGCCGAGCTGGTGGATTACCTCTTTGTGGTGGTTACGGCCGACGTCCAGGTGATCCCCGGCATGAGTCAGCTGAACAAGATTCTGTCCATGCTCAACTGCGAGACCAAGTGCTACCGCCTGGTCAACAAGTACAACGAACCCGAGGCCCTGAGCATGACCGAACTGGACAAGTGCGTTCCCTACCCCAATTTGGGCAAGTTTCCGGAGGACCCCGGAGTTCGAAAAGCCTGTAAACAGGGCAGGCCCTACGTGCTGGTCAAGCCTGATTCGGAGTACGCGCGGTCAATCCGGGCGGTCCTGAACCAGGTGTTCCCGGTATTTGCCGGGGAACACCCCAAGCGGGGATTCGCCGTGAAGAGGCTGTTCGGTTTTCTTGGAGGTGGTCGCGGTGTTTAACACCAAAAGCGCCTTCGGGCTGCAGCGCCGTATTGACGAACAGAGGGGGCGCGCCGCACCGGCGGAGCCCCTTTTCGACCGGGCCAAGCTGGCCCAGGATGTGCGGCCCTTGGCCCAAAAGCGAATCCAGACCGCGTTCACCGCGGAAGAGTTGGGCGAAAGGGAAAACAAGGCCCTGCGCACCAGGGTCCGGTCCGTGATCCTGGAGCTGATCGAACAAAAAGCCCCGGAGATGCCACGCCCGGCCCAGCTTTCCCTGGCCGAAGAGCTTTTGAACGACCTTCTGGGGTACGGCCCCCTGGAGCGGTACTTCACCGGCGAGATGAAGGACCGGGTGACCGAGATCAAAGTGGTCCGGCATGACCTGATACGGGTCGAGATCGACGGGAAGGAGACCGTGGCTCTGGACGAAAAGGGCAGACCCCTCGCCTTCCGAAGCGAGGAGCACGTCAGGGACGTGCTCGACCGGATGCTGGCTCCCAGCGGCAGAAGGATCGACCTGGCCTCCCCCAGGGTGTCCGCGCGTTTGCCGGACGGCTCCCGTTTGATGGCCCACATCCCTCCGGTGGCGGTTAACGGCACCACCTTCTCCGTCCGGCGCTTCCGGATGGACATGACCGCCGGGAAGTTTCTGGACTGCGGCACGTTAAACCAGGAGATGCTGGACTTTCTCAGAGAGTGCGTCCAGTCCCGGTTCAACATCGTGGTTTCCGGCGGCACATCCTCCGGAAAGTCCACTTTTTTGAACGTGCTGGCCTCCTTCATCCCCGAGGACGAGAGCATCGTCACCATCGAGGACCCGGCGGAGCTTCAACTGCAGCACACGAACGTGCGCCAGCTGGAGGCCCGCCCGCCGAACATCGAGGGGAAAGGGGAGGTTACCCAGCGGGACCTGGTGGCCGACGCCCTGAGAATGGCCCCGAAAAGAATCATCGTGGGCGAGTGCCGCAAGGGAGAGGCCTTCGACATGATGCAGGCCATGAACACCGGCCACGACGGCTCCCTGACCACGGCGCACGCCAACACCGCCCGCGAGATGATCAACGTGCGGCTGACCAACATGATCCAGATGGCGGACATGGGGTTGCCGTTCGAAGCCATACTCAACATGGTCGCGGGCGCCGTCGACCTGGTGGTGCACATCCAGAAGGACCGCGACGGGCAAAAGAAAATAAACCACGTCAGCGAGGTGGGCGAGGTGAAGAGCGTGGAGGGCGCGCCGCGCATCATCCTGCACGATATTTTCCGCTACGACCCCGA
>JACUUW010000210.1 GCA_014859075.1 Desulforudis sp. | reverse complement strand
GTAAGCCTCCGCATAGACTTCCCGCGTCGCCTCCTGATGCTCCGGCGCAACCTGCTCCCGTAGCACCAAGTTCATGCCCAGGGCCAGCGTCCAGATGTGATTCGACAAGTCGTAGGTGACCGGAAGCTGATATAGTTTTCCTTTCTTTTCCGACATGGTAAAATCCCTTGTTCGGTTTAGTTGGCGGCCCGCGCCACGAGACGGGCCGCCATTTCCCATTACAAAGCTCACTCCGATTTGTTCAGAAGCCTCACTCCCTCTCACCTTTATCTTTCTCTCGTCTGTCCGGGGGATTGGCGGGGGAAGCTTCCATCTTATAAATGATGAGCATCGCCGCCGCGAACAGCAGGATGATTTGGACCATGAAGTTGCTGAGTAGGGCAGATAGATTTGTCCGTCCTCCTGCGACCACGGGATGAACGGCGGTCATGGTACGTATATCCGGTTACGCCTGTCATAACGCAGCCAGCTCCCCCAAGCTGGCGGGCAGCCTCGGCTTGGCAGGCGTTGAGGCTGCCGTACTTCCCCGGTTCACAACGGTCTTGCCCTCTCGTGCTAGATCGTTCCCGCAGGAAGTACCAGCCACAAAAAACTGCGTCGTAAAAAAACGGACACTGATTCTCTTTCATTCTTCCTCCATGGCATAATTTAGGGCCGCTGTCAGTTTCGGAGAAGTCATTTAGCCGGCGTCCTCCGGCTCCAGGCCGGCCTCGCGCTCCATCTGGTCGATCCAGGCGTCGAGCCCCCGGCGGGGGATTCTCACACTTTTCCCGAGCTTCACGACAGGCCAGGTGCCATCAGCGGCGAACTCGTACCCCCGGCTGACACACACTCCGGCAAGTGCTGCCGCTTCCCGGACTCGCAGCAGCCGCGGTTTTATCTCTGCAACATTCGCCATTGCGCATCCTTTCTGATTTGATTTCTTACGTCCATAGCGTTATTATGATAACATCATCCGGCAGAATCAAGCGATTAACCGCCATGTTTACCGCCACAGGGGAGCCGTAAAAGTATGCGGGAAGAAGAGAGACAAGAAAGCATCGCCGCCGGCTTCTCGTCTTACTGGGATGTTTACGCGGATTATGAGGTCGTTGGCGAGGTTCTAAGGCCCGTTGAGCTTTGGAGGGCCGGCTGGTCCGCCCGCCTGGCCTATGAGCGCCGATATTTGCCGGGTGCACACCCGCGGGTAGTGGCTGAGTTTGCAAGGCTGAACGTCAACGATCATGACGGCCTGACGGCTTTTGCTAGAGACTGGGGGCTGCTTGGCTTCTCCCGGCAGGTTATGGCGCTGGAAACTGTTCTCGCCGGAGAAAGAGAGGGCCGCCTGGAATGGCTAAAATCTATGGGTGCCGAAATAGGCGATCCGCTCCCCTGGATTGAAGCGCATTTGCGCGGAGTCAACACCTGCCTGAGGTTGCACGATTTATTGAGGAGCCGGGATCATGAAGGGATCGAAGCCTATCTAAAATCTTTTCTCCCCTTCCCTTCCTTTACGGGAGAAGAACTAAAGCCATCAGAGAAGGTTTCCATCAGGTACGGGCAGCGCTACCAAGTAGGCTCCGCATGGTTTAGACCTCCAGAGCAAAATAAAGTAGATCCTCCTTACACGCGGCCGGAACAGCTTTTTAGGCACGCGCACAACATAATCGAACGGATAATTAACGATAACCTAAGCGGCGGCATATCCCCTGCCGTTAGGCAGTCAGAAGCAAGGCTGGGGGAATGGCGGTTTGCCGTCCTGTATGACTTCATTTCCTTAATGGATATGATCTACTGGCATCTGGCCGGCCTGGTCCGGGAGGAAATGGGGCTTGAGAAGTGCCGGGAATGCGGCCAGTATTTCATCCAGACTCACGGCCGGCAAAAATTCTGTCCACCGGACGCCTGGGAAAGCAGCACCGCGGAAAGCCGCTGCGCTCGCCGGCACCGGTCCCGCAAGGCCAGGAACAAATAACTAGGGAGGTTCTTTCTCATGGCAAAACGCAGGAGTGCAAAAGAAGGTTCAATCTACCAGCGATCTGATGGCCGCTGGGCAGGTGCCGTAAGCATCGGCGGCCGCAAACGCAAGGCGTTTTACGGCAGAACGCAAGAAGAGGTCCGGGAGAAGATTCTAAAGGCCCGTCATGATCTGAGTCAGGGCCTTCCGATGAATGATGACAGGCTCACTTTCAGCCGGTACCTGGATAAATGGCTTGAGGATTCCGTTAAGCCCAGCGTCAGGCCCAGAACCCACGAAAGCTATTCTCAATATGTCCGGCTTTATATCCGCCCCGCGCTCGGCTCAATCAAGCTGACAAAGTTGGGCCCGGCAGATATTCAGAGTCTCTTAAACCAACAGCAGGAAAAAGGCCTTTCCGCCAGGACCGCACAATACACCCATGCGGTTATCCGGCGGGCGCTCGAACAGGCTTACCAGTGGCAACTAGTCCCTCGCAACGTGGCAAAGCTTGTGAGACCACCTCGCGTCCAACGGCAAGAGGCAAAGGCATTGACACCGGAACAGGCTCGCATATTCTTAGAAGCCGTATCAGGCGATCGCTTAGAAGCCTTTTATACAGTGGCTATAGCCCTGGGCCTTCGGCGCGGCGAATGCCTGGCGCTCAAGTGGGAAGATATTGACTTCGAGAATGAAACCCTGCGCGTCCGGCATACTCTTCACCGGCATAAAGGCGGCGGTTGGACGCTGGTCGAACCGAAAAGCAGGAACAGCCGCCGGACAATCGCATTACCAAAGGTTATTGTCCAGTCGTTAAAGGATCACAAGAAACGCCAGCTCGAAGAACGGATATTTCAGGGTTCCCGCTGGCAGGAAACGGGCTTTGTCTTCACTTCCACAATCGGAACCCCGCTTTGCGGCGATAACGTCTTCAAGAGGTTCCGGGACATTCTAAAGAAGGCCGGCCTGCCTGGGATAAATCTTCACGGCCTCAGACACACGGCCGCCAGCCTGCTTCTTGTTCAGGGTGTCAGCGCTCGTGTAGTCATGGAAACCCTCGGACATTCGCAGATAAGCCTTACAATGAACACTTACAGCCATGTTATGCCGGTGCTCATGAGAGAGGCAGCCGATAAGATGGATTCGATATTGGGCGGCAATTAAGGACTCGAAGCATCCCCCGTTGCTGTCAAAGTTGCTGTCAAAACGCGAAAAGGACCGTCACAGCCGGCGTTCCTTTTTCATGGAATCATGCGATTTGCAGGCTATTTTTTGGCGCGCCCGGCAGGACTCGAACCTGCAACCTACGGATTAGAAGTCCGTTGCT
>JACUUW010000209.1 GCA_014859075.1 Desulforudis sp. | reverse complement strand
CCTCCCTCACATTGTTTTCGCGGGGCGCCCGGCACCAGGGTCAGACCCTGGAGACCCAGTCCCAGAAGCACCGGGAACACCAACGCCGCGGAAACATCCGCCGCCTGCGCCCAGACGATCATCGCGGCCCAGATCGCCCAGACGATTACCGCCCACCTTTTGAACCTGCGCCCCCGCGCCCGGCTGATCGGCTTGTGGGGCGTATCCCGGGGCGCAAACCGCAGTACGGCGTACAGCAGGAACAAGAGGACGCCCGCCGCGAACGCCTGCAGCGGCGGTCCGGCCAATAGGGGCCCCGTGTGGTAGCCGACGAACCCCACCAGGCCGAACTGGACGCTGGTCAGAATGATGCAACGCACCGCTGTGGTGGTGTGCCCGCCGCCGGCGGCCATCCGCACGCTTCCGGAGGCGACATAGGCGGCCATCGCCTGCGGCAGCACCCCGGCGGCCCAGCCCACACCGGCGACGCCGAGAAACGCGGCCGCACTGTACAGACCGGACTTGAGGCCGTACTCGATGACCTCGACACTGCGGCCGCTTTCCTGGGAGAGATTGACAGCAACAGCCCTGAGACGAGTCATTTTTCGCTTACCCGACACCCATGATATTTATTCGGCTGGTTTTCGCCAAACACAATGCTAATTCCTGCTTTTCTTGTAAATTTTTTATACGACAAATAGTACTATGGTTCGACAACATAATAGGCGCCTCCCGGGCATTGAAGGCCGCGCAAAGAGACGGTAAAATGTTACGGCAAAACCACGATGCTGGTGGCGATCACCCGCTCCCGGCCGTCCGAGGGCCGGTTCAGGATCTCGTTCCCGAACACGAATACGCTCGAGCCGCCGCCGTCCAGATTGTAGGCGTCGATCACCCCGAACTCGATGAGGGTGATCTGCAGGTCCTCCAGGGTCACGCCGCTGCTCCACTCGCCCTGGCGACCGTCGACCACGATCAGAATCAGGTCGCCGTTGGCATACTCGCCGAGGACGGTGCGCGGCTGCCGCTGGTTCCGCCACTTCTCCGGAATCGGCAACGGCTTCCGGTCCCGGATCAGGATCGGCACGAAGCTCACCCCCTGGCGCGCCCCGAGGTTCATCAGCGCCCCGCGGTCGTGAAAGACGCCGCCCACCAGCCGCCCCCGGCTGTTAAAGCCGGCGAAGAAGATGTCTTCTTGTGACGGTTGAAAACCGCCCACCAGCCGGCCGTTCACCATGGTGTTCCCGATGGGCAGGGTATGCATCTCCCCGCCGCTGGGCGCGTGATAAAACCCGCCCCCGTTGACGCCCAGAATCGCCCCGGTCCGCCGGACGGCGGCACTGGTGGTCTCGCCCGGGCCCGGCCGGTAGGTGACTTGCAACACGGCGGGGTCGAACGGCTTGACCTTGCCGATGTACCCGCGGTAGCCGATCCCTTTCAGCTCAAACACCTTCACCTCCACCCGCGTGGAACGGTGGGTGCGCACCGGCTGCCCGAGCCGGTCCAGGATGTGCTGTTCGTAAATGTCGTCGGAGAGACGCTTGTGCTCCTGACTTTTCTCGGCCAGGGCCTGCAGGGTCCGCTGTTGTTCCTCGTAGCGCTGCTGCTGCTCCTCGAGCGATTCACGCACGAAACCGACGGCGTACTGCAGGTGATGCACCTCGTCCTGGAGCGTCCCGACCGCCGTTTCCAGCCGCCCGGCGGGCAGAACCAGGCCGGCCGACGTCTGGGCGAAGGTGGAGACGGCGAGCAACACTCCGATCACCGGCGCCAGCAAAAACAAAAGGAGGAGGTTAACGCGCAACATCGGGCGACTTCCTCAGGGTGTTCAGACTTTCCTCCAGCCGTTCCAGTTGGCGATCCAGCTCGGTAATGCGTTGACTCAGCGCCTCCCGCGTCTCGTCCGACCGGGCCAGCACCTGGTCGGTATCGGCCAGCGCCTCCTTTACGTGCTCCACTTCGAGTTGGATCGAGTCGAGCCGGTCGCCGAGGGTCCGCACATGCAGCGCGTTGGTTTCTTGAACACTGCGCAGCGCCGAGTCGATGTAGTCGGTGGCATAGTAGTAGGCGCCGTACAGCAGACCGCACCAGAGGACGACAGATCCAAGGATCAGCCCCAGTTTTGTCCAGAAGGGGTTGATCCTCCTTTTTTCCTGGGGAGGGGAATCACCGTGCGGGGTCGGATACTCCAAATTATCCCGCCTTTCCGCCTGTTGTAGATAATACCTTACATGTAAATAGACGTCCAGGCGAGGCAGACGGTTCCACCGGACGACATTAAAATGCCCCGCCTCGGGTTGGCCCGAACGTGGGGCACGCATTGATTGGAGCCGTTGGGCGGTCTCCGCGGGGTGTTTCAGGTACGCACCGTTTCTTTGAGATTGTCGAGCCTGCCGGCCAAGTACAGGTAGGCCGCCAATGCCAGGTGGATGGCCAGGGAGAGGCCGAAAGTCATCGGGAGCGTCCAGTTGGCGTAAAACAGCATGTTGTTCGCCAGCATCGCCACGTGGATAACGGTAGCCACGGCGGGAAAGGTCAGCATAATCAGAACCACCTGGGCCCAGCTACGGTACTGTGCCAGGAGGTGCCCGTAAGCGATCACGACGGGAATCCAGCCAGCCGCCAATAACAACGGCACCCCCTGGACCGCCAGCAGGTCCGCCCGCTGGAACAACCAGAAGCCCAGTACTTCTTGCAACAGGTAGATCAGCACCAGGGCCACCACCAGCCCGCCCACCAGCCCGAACCAGAATAGTTCCTTGATGCGTTCCCACGGCGTGACCAAGAACATAAACACCGTCCCCGCGGCCAGCACCAGGAGACCCGCAAGATTCGGCAATACCACCAGTTCATCACCTCGCCCTTATTTTGTTCTCCCGGGTCAATCCTTACACCTTACACCGGGCGCGAGAGTGATGATTTGATCGTTTATATTTTAATGTATTAACTGCATAGACTCGGCCATGGCCAGCACTTCCTCGGGGGTCAGGTATCCCCCGATCTGGTACAGCGCCGCGCCCTCGAACCACACGAGGCTGGCCGTGCCGTTCTTCCGGCGCTCGATGAGCGTGCCCTCGGCCTCCCGTACCCGCACCTGGAGCACCCTGGAAGAGTCCTTGTCAAAACCGGCGCCGTAACCGAAGCCGCCGCCGCCGAAATGATCCTGGGAGATGTATATGAACTTATCCCCGTTCCGGTATTCGCTGCTGAGCATGCCGGACGAACCGGACAACGGCTGGTAAGTATGCTCCACCAGCGTGTACCCTTCCGGGAAATACTCGGGGAGCCGGACCGGGA
>JACUUW010000208.1 GCA_014859075.1 Desulforudis sp. | reverse complement strand
ACCACTACCTGCTCAATACCGGCCGTCCGCTCGATAATCTGGCGGATGAATTCCCCAAACTCATCCGGCATGGCGTAACCAACGGTGTCGGGAATGTTCAGGGTGGTCGCCCCGGCGGCGATGACCGCCTCCAGCACCCGGCAGAGGTATTCCAGGTCGGAACGGGAGGCGTCCTCGGCCGAAAACTCCACGTCGGCGGTATAGCCCTTAGCCCGCTGGACCGCTGCGACGGCCGCATCCAGAACGGTCTCCCGGCTCATCCGCAGTTTATGCTGCAGGTGGATATCCGAGGTGGCGATAAAGGTGTGGATCCGGGGTTGCTCAGCATCTTTGAGCGCCTCCCAGGCCCGATCGATATCGGACGCTTTCGCCCGGGCCAATCCGGCCACGGTAACGCCCCGCACCTTCTGGGCGACCGCCTGCACCGCCCGGAAGTCGCCGGGCGAGGCAAAGGGATAACCGGCCTCGATCACATCCACGCCCACCCGAGCCAACTGGTGGGCGATCTGGAGCTTTTCGCGGATGTTCAGGGTTACTCCCGGGGACTGTTCCCCGTCCCGCAGGGTAGTATCAAAAATGTAGACGCGCTCACTCACCACAAACATCCTCCTAACGATACTCGACACCGATTGCCAGCGCAAAAAGGGGACAGCCCCCTTTTTGTTGCCCCTGGTTCTCTGGTACTCTTCCGACCTCCGACTTCCGACGACCTACTTCTGTTTCAGCCAGGGCATCATTTTGCGCAATTCAGTGCCCACTTCCTCGATCGGATGCGCCTGCTCCTGGCGCCGCTTGGCCTTGAAAGCCGGCTGCCCGGCCTGATTCTCCAGGATCCACTCCTTGGCGAACAAGCCGTTTTGGATGTCGGCCAGCACGTTGCGCATTTCCGTACGCACGTCCTCATTAATGATCTGCGGACCGATGAGGTAATCCCCGAATTCAGCAGTATTACTGATGCTGTGGCGCATTCCGGTCAACCCGCCCTCGTTGATCAGGTCGACGATCAGTTTCAGTTCGTGCAGGCATTCAAAATAGGCGATTTCCGGGGAATAGCCCGCCTCGACCAGGGTTTCAAAACCGGCTTTGATCAGTTCGCTGACCCCGCCGCAGAGTACACACTGCTCACCGAACAGGTCGGTTTCGGTTTCCTCGCGGAAGGTGGTCTCAAACACGCCGGCCCGGGTACAGCCGATTCCCTTGGCGTAGGCCAGGGCCAGCTCACGGGCCTGGCCGCTGGCATCCTGATGCACCGCGATCAGGCCGGGCACGCCTTTGCCGTCCACATACATCCGGCGGACCATGTGGCCCGGGCTCTTGGGCGCGACCATGAAGACGTCGACGTCAGCCGGGGGGGTGATCTGCCCGAAGTGAACGTTAAAACCGTGGGAGAACATCAAGGCCTTGCCCGCATTCAGGTGCGGCGCGATGTCGGCTTTATAGATGGCCGCCTGGAGTTCGTCGGGCGCCAAGATCTGAATAATATCGGCTTCCCGGGCCGCTTCCGGCACCGCCAGCACGCGCAGGCCGTCTTCTTCAGCTTTTTTCCAACTGGGACGGCCCGGTCGCAGGCCGACCACTACCCGTACTCCACTATCATGCAGGTTTTGGGCTTGGGCGTGCCCCTGGCTGCCGTAACCGATTACCGCCACCGTCTTGCCCTGGAGCAAATCCAGGCGGGCATCGGCGTCGTAGTAGACTTTCATCTGTCTGTTTACCTCCCTTATATTGACGCGGACCGTTGCACTCATTGCAGCCGATTTCTGGTTCGCTCTCCTAGTCCTCGGCCAGAACGGTCTGAACTCCCCGCTGCATAGCCACCTCACCCGTACGTACCAGTTCGATGATCCCGAATGACTTAAAGGCGTTCTCGATCGCATCGATTTTGCCCTCATCACCGGTCACTTCAATGATGCAGGTGTAATCCCCGACATCGACGATGCGGGCCCGGAAAATCTCGGCAATCTGCATTATTTCCCCACGCGTGGTGGAATCGGCGTTGACCTTGATCAACACGAGTTCACGGTCCACGTGTGGATCACTGGTGATATCCCGCACCCGGATCACGTCCACCAGTTTGCGCAACTGATTGGTGACCTGTTCCAGAACGTCTTTATCGCTCTCCACCACGATGGTCATCCGGGAAATGGTCGGATCGTCAGTCCTACTGACCGCCAGGCTTTCAATATTATACCCCCGACGGCTGAAAAGACCGGCCACCCGGGCCAAAACCCCCGGATTGTTTTCGACCAAAACCGAAAAGGTACTGCGCATCTGTCTTCTCCCTCCCCTCACCGCCCTGTGAGACCGCCTGTATTACTCGCGTCCGGCTGTCAGGCTCCCGTCCGAGACATGCTTGTTTTCGCGGCCTTCGGCGTTTCAGTAAAACTTGACTGGTTCTCCTGTATTGATAACTAGCCGAGCATTTTATTAATCGCCTCTCCGGGTGGTACCATGGGCATTACATTTTCCTCACGCTCTATAATGAAATCGAGGAAAACCGGCTTGCTGGAGGCAATGGCCTGTTCCAGGGCCGGACGAATTTCAGCCGCTTTCTCCACTCTGATACCTTCAGCGCCGTAAGCCTCGGCGACCCGTACAAAATCAGGGTTTTTCAGTTCTGAATGAGCATAACGCCGGTCGTAGAACAGCTCCTGCCACTGCCGGATCATACCCAAAAAATTATTGTCCAGGATGGCCACGTTCACGGGCAATTCATAGTTAACGGCGGTGGCCAGTTCCTGGATGTTCATCTGGATGCTGCCGTCACCCGCAATGTCGAAAACCACTTCGTCGGGACAGGCCGCCTGAACCCCGATGGCCGCCGGAAAACCGTAACCCATGGTACCCAACCCGCCGGAAGAGATGAAACTGCGCGGACGGGTAAAGGGAAAGTATTGGGCGGTCCACATCTGGTTCTGCCCGACCTCGGTGGTCACCCGGAACGGTTTATCGGCCAGCAGATCCGCAATCTCCCTGATCACAGTCTGCGGCCGCATCCCCCCCTCACCGGAATCGGAAGCCAGGGGGTATTCTTTTTTCCAAAGCTTGATTTTCTCTTCCCAGGCCGGATCGGGGTTGCAAACCAGGTTCTTGAGCAGATCAACCACCACCGTCCGCACATCGCCCGCAATCGAAATGTCCACCTTAACGTTTTTACCCAACTCGGCCGGGTCGATGTCGATATGAACGATCTTGGCGTGGGGTGCAAAGCTCTCCACCTTGCCGGTCACCCGGTCATCGAAACGAGCGCCGATAGCCAGCAGCAGGTCGCATTCACTAA
>JACUUW010000207.1 GCA_014859075.1 Desulforudis sp. | reverse complement strand
GACCGCCCGGTGGCAAGCCAGAACGGCGGCCAGTACACGGCTGAAGGCTTCTCGATCCGCCGGTTTCTCCCCGGCCAGCCGCTCCAGCACATCGCGCAGCAAGGTCTCTTCCCCGCCCGGGTACGGCCCCAGGAACGCCGGTACCCCCCGAATCAGGTAACTGTCTTCACCAAACAGTTCGACTTCGAAACCGGCCTGACTCAGGAACGCACCATACTCCTCCAACGCCTGAACATCCCGTCCCCGGAGACCGACCGTGGTCGGGACCACCACCTGTCGGCCCCCGGATACCCCCAACACGTCCAGGAACCTCTCAAACAGTATGCGCTCGTGCGCCGCGTGTTGATCGACCACATATAGCCCGTCGGCACCACGCGCCAGCAGGTAAGTCGGTGGCAGCAAACCCAGGGGCTCCAGATCCGGGAATCCGGCATAGGCTTCCGGCTCCTCCTGTATTTCAGCCTCAGGATTAAATGCCAGTTGCCACGGCGGTTCCGCCGTCACCGAAGCCTCCCCGAAAACCGGTCTGGAAGGCCGCAAAGGGGGCGAGCATCCTACGGTCGCCCAGCCGTTCGGCCCCCGCCCCACGGCCTGCCGGACCGCCTGTCGCACCAACAGGAAAACCTCGCGCATCCGGCTGAACCGAACCTCGTGCTTGGCCGGGTGCACGTTCACGTCCACTAAGAGCGGGTCGAGCTTGAGCTCCAGGACCAGAACCGGGTGTCTCCCGGGGGGCAGCACGCTGTGCAGCGCTTCGTCCACCGCCGCCGCCAGGTAAGGACTGCGGATGTGCCGGCCGTTCACGAAGAAGACCTGATGGCGCCTGGTACTCCGGGACACCCCGGCCCGGCCCACGTAGCCGAACACCGCCATTCCCGGCGCCTCCAGTCCCACCGGGAGCATTTCCCGCGCCAGGCCGCCCCCGAACACCGCCGCCACCGTATCCAGCAGGTCACCCAATCCGGACGTCGCCAGCACTTCACGGCCGTTGCTTGCCAGCCGCAGGCCGACGTCCGGCCGGGAAAGCGCCAGTCTGCCCACCGTTTCGGATATGGCCGCCTGTTCCTTGGCGGCGCTCCGGATGAACTTCTTTCGGGCGGGGGTGTTGTAGAACAGGTCGCTCACCGTGACGGACGTTCCGGTCGGGCCGCCGGCCACGCCGATCCCCAGGATTCTCCCGCCCTCGACCCGCACCACCGTCCCCTCGGTACTGTCCGCCGGGCGCGTCCGCAGCACGAACCGTGAAACGGCGGCGATACTCGGCAAAGCTTCCCCGCGGAAACCAAGCGTACAAACGCTATCCAGGTCGGAAACCGCGCTGATCTTGCTGGTGGCGTGCCTTTGGAACGCGAGTTCGGCGTCGGTCCGGTCCATGCCGCAGCCGTCGTCAATGACCGTGATCTGTTCCAGGCCGCCGCCGGTCACTTCGATCCGGATAATCCGGCCACCGGCATCCAGCGCGTTTTCCACCAGCTCCTTCACGGCCGAAGCCGGCCGTTCAACCACCTCGCCCGCGGCGATCTGGGAAGCGATGTCTTCCGCCAGTACCCGTATCCGTGCCAAGCCCGCTCACCCCCTGCTTCCGGTAGTGCCTTTCTCCCCACGCGCCGAAAAACGCCTCGTTCCCACCCCGGCCTTTCGTTCACCCCGATCCGACGCTTTTCGCTGCAGTTCATCCAGTTTGGCCAGGGCTTCCAGCGGCGTCATGTTCAAAACGTCCAGCTCGCGGATTTCGTCCACCACCGGGTAATCTTCCCGGCGGGGAAACAGTTCCATTTGGGAAGGCCGGTTGTGTTCCTTCCGGTCACCCGCCGCCGCCTCCAGCCGGGCCAAAACCTCCCGGGCCCGCACGATGACCATGGGGGGCAACCCGGCCAGGCGGGCCACCTGGATGCCGTAGCTCCGGTCGGCTTTTCCGGGAAGCACCCGGTGCAGGAAGACGATTTCCTCACCCTCTTCGACCACCGCCACCGTGTGGTTCACCACTCCCGGGATGGCCTCCAGGGCGGTCAATTCGTGATAGTGCGTTGAAAACAGGGTCTTTGCTCCGATTTGTTGGTGAATGTAT
The DNA here is from genome assembly GCA_014859075.1 of Desulforudis sp. Taxonomy (GTDB): domain Bacteria; phylum Bacillota; class Desulfotomaculia; order Desulfotomaculales; family Desulforudaceae; genus Desulfopertinax. The sequence goes on along the minus strand of JACUUW010000207.1, from coordinate 1,251 downwards.
TCAATCAACGCCCGGGCCAGGCTCATGCCGTCGTAAGTGCTTGTGCCCCGCCCCACCTCGTCCATGACAATCAGGCTCCTGGTTGTGGCCTGCTCCAGGATTGCCCGGCACTCGTTCATTTCGACCATAAAGGTGCTCTCGCCGCCCGCCAGGTTGTCGACTGCGCCCACGCGGGTAAAAATCCGGTCTACCACCCCGATCTCGGCCGCTTCCGCCGGCACGAAGCTGCCCACCTGTGCCATCAGAACGATCAGGGCCACCTGCCGCATATAGGTGCTCTTCCCGGCCATGTTCGGCCCGGTCAGGATCAGCAAACGGCTTTCCCCGTCCAGCCGAAAGTCGTTGGGGACGAACCGGCCGGGCTCAAGTACCCGCTCCACCACCGGGTGACGCCCGGCCCTGATCACGATCCCGTCACCGTCATCCACCTGCGGCGCGGTATAATGTTCACGGACGGCCGCCTCGGCCAGGGAAACAAGCGCGTCAAGCCGCGCTATCGCCCGGGCGCACTGCTGGATTCGGGCCAGTTCGGCCTGCGCCTGGTCACGCAGTTCGAGAAACAGACGGTACTCCAGTTCCACCAGCCGGTCACGGGCACCCAGGACCAGATTCTCGTATTCTTTCAGTTCGGGGGTCACGTAGCGTTCGGCGTTCACCAGGGTCTGGCGCCGCTGGTAGTCGTCCGGTACCAGGTGTTGGTTGGTTTTGGTCACTTCTATGTAGTAACCGAAAACCCGGTTGAAACCGACTTTCAGCGAACGGATCCCGGTTCGCTCCCGTTCGCGGGCCTCCAGTCCGGCCAGCCACTCCCGGGCCTGGGTACTCGCCTCCCGTAGTCGGTCCACATCCGAGTTAAAGCCCGAGCGGATCAGGTTCCCTTCCCGCAAGGACAACGGCGGTTCCTCGTTCAGCGCCCGCGCCTGCAGTTCCACCAGTTCCCGGGGTGGATCAAGCTCAGCAGCGAGTCCGCCGAGCAGCCCACCGCATTCGGAAAGCAGCTCCCGGACCGGAAACATCGCTTCCAGGGAGAGCCTGAGCGCCAGTAAGTCCCGCGCGTGGGCCGTCCCATAGGCCACCCGGCCCGCAAGGCGCTCGACATCATACATTCGCTTAAAGTATCCCCGAACTTCCTGCCTTTTGAAGACATCCCCGACCAGAACCCCGACTGCCGCCAGCCTTTGGCGGATTTCGTCCACGTCCAGAAGCGGTTGTTCCAACCAGTCACGGAGCCGGCGCCCGCCCATGGCCGTC
>JACUUW010000206.1 GCA_014859075.1 Desulforudis sp. | reverse complement strand
AGCGGTTAACTTGCTCTGCCGGGAAGTCCCCTTTCGTAAATTCGGAACAGCAGGGAGTGTGGTAATTATGCCGGAGAAGGGTTATAATGGCCTTGGGGTGATTGAAGTGGCGGTCCCTCGCGAAGACGTGAAAGCCCTGATAGATCGGTTATCCGACGAACAGGTTGAAGCGCTGTGGATTATTTTGAACTCCATGGCCTGGCCGGAGGCTGAGGTTTCTGCTGAGGACGAGGCTGACATCGAGGAAGGATTGGCGGATCTTAGAGCCGGTCTGAAGGCGAGGGCCGAGGATGTCTGGAAAGACCTCGGTATATGAAGTCCATTTTTCCGCCAAGGCTGTTAAACAGCTGAAGGCATTGGATCCCCAGGTTCAGAGAAGGATCAAGGGCGCTGTCAGGAAGCTGGAGGTTTTCCCGCCTGCGGCGGACGTCGCCAGGGTCAGGACGCGCAAAGGCGTGTACAGGCTGCGCGTGGGGGACTGGCGGGTTTTCTACAGCTATAAAGTGACAATGAGACAAGTGGTAATTATTGCGATCAGACCCAGGGAAAGAGCATACGACTAAAAGCTTCCGGAATACCATCTTTGCGAAGCGGTTCCTTTCAAGGGGCCGCTTTGCATTGTGAAAGGGCCGTACCTGCATACTGCCGGAAGATAAGAGGGGCGGGTTTGGCTCTGGGGTTAAGTAGAGAACGGGCCGGGACTCCATTTGGATATCCCGGCCTTCCAACTAACCTTCTACAGCACCCTTTAGACCCGCGCCCGCCTTGAACACCGGCTTTTTGGAAGCCGGGATGTCGATCTCCTCTCCGGTCTGTGGGTTCCGCCCCTTTCTGGCCGCCGTGCTTTGAATCTTGAACGTCCCGAAACCGACCAGTTGGACGGAATCACCCTTTGCCAGCGATTCTGCAATCGCATCAGTGAATGCGTTAACGGCTGCTTCGGAATGCTTCTTGCCCAGACCTGCCTTTTCGGCGACGGCCGCTACGAGTTCGGCCTTGTTCATACTGCTGGCACCTCCTTTCGTAGTTTTCCAGTGTTGTATATGTTTGAACTGAAAGCCCTAAAACAATACATCGTTATTTTCGATCATCCCTTGACCCCGGAATGTAAAGTATTTCCTCGTCCCGGGCCAGTTCCTTCAGCAGCCGCTTCAGCCACGGCACGAACTCGTCCATGATCGCGTCCTTTTCGGGGCCTTTGAGGTTAATGTGGTTCAAGACGGCAAACCGCAGGAACGTCAGGGCGCCTTCCGGATTGCCCGCCCTTTCGAGAAGACGTGCCGGGCGGCGGTAGTATTCCGCTCCTATCGGTCAGTAGTTCTCCACTATGTCCCGGTAGATTTCGATGGCCGCCTTGTCCGCGCCGGATTTCTCCAGATTGACGGCCTGCCGGTACAAGCGATGATAGGTTGTCCAGTCATGTTCGTTCGTCAAAGAGCAACACTCCGGAGGATAACTTTCTTGCATTGTAAGGCTTATGGGCTAAAAAGAGAAGCCCTGGAGAAAAACGGTTTGGGAAGTCTCTTCGCCGCTAGTGATTGCAGGGAAAAGCCGTCATGGTGTAAAAAGGTGTAATGGCCGAGCTGTTTTGCCAGCGCATATTTAACCGGCGGTTCCGCAGGGTTTTTTGGATGGATGCCATCCTGATCTTGACCCGAGTCTTCCGCCGGTGCACGTTGCATAAGAACTCCGATTTGGATGAGGAGGTTAAGGGTGAAGACCATCGGTTTGATCGGCGGCATGAGTTGGGAGTCATCCGCTCTCTACTACCGCATCATTAACGAGACGGTGCGCAACCGGCTTGCGGGCCTGCGTTCCGCGCGGATAATACTTTACAGCCTTGACTTCGCCGATATCGAAATGCTGCAGCGGGCCGGGGACTGGGCGGCCGCCGGCCGGGAGCTGGGCGAGACCGCCCGAAGGTTGGAGCGGGCCGGGGCCGATTTCGTGCTCATCTGCACCAACACCATGCACAAGGTGGCGGACGTTATAGCCGCGTTCATCGATATCCCCCTGCTCCATATCGCCGACGCCACCGCGGAGGAGATCAAGAGCCAAGGCCTGCAAAGGGTCGGGCTTCTGGGGACGAGTTACACCATGGAGGACGATTTCTACAGGGGCCGTCTCACCGCCCTTCACGGTTTGGATGTCCAGGTCCCGAATGAGCGGGAACGCCGGGTGGTGCACGGTGTCATCTATGATGAACTCTGCCAGGGGATTGCCCGCCAAAGTTCCCGGGAAGCGTTCCGGGAGATCATGGCCGGGCTGGGCGCCGCGGGCGCCCAGGCGATCATCCTGGGCTGCACCGAAATCGCCCTGTTGGTGGATTCGCGGGATACCCCGCTGCCTCTTTTCGACACCGCGCGCATTCATGCCGAAAAAGCGGTTCATTTGGCTCTTGAGTGAGCGGATCACTTGACGCTGTTGTTGGGGCCACCACCGGCCGAAGCCGATAATCCGGACTGGTTGAGGCGGTTTATGAATCAGGTCTGTAGGAGGGCAACAGACAAGCAACACACAAAATAAGATGCCCGCGAGGGAGGCATCCCGACATACTCGGAAACTTGTGCGCCAGAACCCTAATGAGTCTGGTCATCGGCACGTTCAGTCTGGCCGGTGCGGTGATCTTTGTGGACATGGACGCTTTGGACGCGTCACTGGCCGTCATTGATCCGGGTCTGGGCCTGGTTGTTCTCTTTGCCTTCCCGGTTTCTTTTTGTCTCGCCGCCTTCCCGGTTGCCGGAACCGCCGTGAGAGTAATGCACGGGCCGTTTAAGAACGGCGTATCTCTGATGCTTGCTTCCGGCGGCGGGTTCTTGTTCCCGGCGGCGGCGGCTTTCCTGGGCTTTAATATTCCCGACTGGCAGGCTGCGTGGCTTCTGGCTTTGGGCTTGTCCGTGGCCGGCCAGTGGGCCGGTGTGCTCGCTGGGAGGGCGCTGGAGAGCGGAATCAGCAAAGGAGGGTCCGGAGGGAGGTAGCTTCCGGCGCCTGCCCTGGAGGGTCTGGATGACGCCGGCTTGGAAGGTGCGGGTCAAAGATCGCTATCGTCCAAATCCCTCAGCTTTCTCAACGCGTCTGCTTCAAGCTCCAGCACGGTGCTTAGCGGAACCCCCAGCTTCGAGGCCAGTTCCTCGGGCGAGTGCGGCCGGTTGCCCTTGAGTCCGAAAAGCAGGTTCAAGAGACCCTGTTCATCCGGACTCAGCCGGTCCAGGTATTCATTGAGTTGCTCAACGGCATCCTGGTAGCTCGATTCGTCTTTCCTGCCCACGGTATAACCTCCTTATGTGACGGCAACAAAATCGAGGCTCAGCCCGGGCCTCTTCCGGCCAGCCATCT
>JACUUW010000205.1 GCA_014859075.1 Desulforudis sp. | reverse complement strand
GATATCCTGTTGCTCACAAAGCCTCTGGGGACGGGGATCATCACGACCGCTATGGACCGGGGAATCGCTGACCACTCGGCCGGGGAGGAGGCGGTTGAGGTCATGGCCGCCCTGAACAAAGCGGCCGGCCTGGCAATGACCGCAGTAGGTGTCAGCGCCTGTGTCGACGTGACTGGTTTTGGACTGATCGGGCACCTGCACGAGCTTTCGGTGGCCAGCGGTGTGGCGGCGTACCTTGACTACCACGCTATCCCCGTGCTTACCGGAGCGGAGGACTTGGTGCAAGCAGGGGCGGTATCCGCCGGCACGCAGCGTAATGCGCTCCATTTTGGGCCATACACGGAATGGAAAGGCCGGTTTGCCAAAGCGCAGCAGGTAATCCTGGCCGACGCCCAAACCTCGGGCGGACTCCTGATGTCCGTGCAAAGGGAAAAGACCGATTCGCTGCTGTGGGAGTTGGCGCAGCGGGGTGCGCACGGCCATATAATCGGAGAGGTCGGGCCCGGCAAGCCCGGGAGCATCGTGGTAAGGCCTTAACCCTTACAGGCTGATCCGCCGTGGATGTTCGTCAACCAGTCCTCTGGAGCGGCACAAAGTGTTTGCGGTAATCCCACGCCAAATAGACTACGAAATATTCAGAAAGAAAGGAGGATGACCGTGCTCATCGGTGTGATGTTGGAAACGATCGATCCACAAAAGGCCTTCGACTGCTTCCGTTTCGGCAACGCGGCCTTGGCCAACGGGCACAAGGTGGAGGTGTTTCTGATCGGAGACGGTGTAAAGTTTGAAGACATTGAAAGTGACACCTATGACGTATTTGGTCAGGCGGCGGAGTTTACGGCCCAAGGAGGAAGAATCATTGCCTGTGGGAAGTGTCTGCAACGCCACGGTGTTACTTGTGAACTGGCACCGTTGTCCAACATGAAAGATTTCCTGGATCTGATCTCCAGGGCCGATAAGATGCTGACCTTCTAGTGTGCGGCGCTGACTGCCCGGCATGAGGCGGGTTTGATCCGCCGGGCGGCAAATCGAAATCCGGGAGGGGTGGGGATTGAAAAAGAGGCGGTTACTGAAAACGGCCGCGGCGTGTGCACTGGTGCTGCTTTTGGCGTGCTTGATGCTGGGTGCCGCCGGAGTCGGGGCCAACCCCGAGACTGTGGGTAGCGACCTGGGAGTTCCCGGTCGGCTGGGCAAGGCTATCGCCGAGGCACCGCTGGGCAGCGGAACGGGTGAGATCGACCCGGATGCCCCGCGCGGCTTTCTGAACATCCCGGGGGCGCCGCAAGTCAGCCTGACCGGCGCCTTCTTCTGGGCCATCTGGGTTGGGTGGATTTTCTCCACCGTCGGCGCCTTCGGAGGCATCATGGCCGGCGTGGGCCATATGACGATATTCGGGCTTGGTGCCTACGCCAACTCCTTTAAGGACACGGCGCCCACGGTCAACAATCTGATCACCGACTCAATCCGCGTATCCAACCAGTTCCTGGTCGGGCTCTCGGCCCTGGTCTCCAGCGCCAACTACTACCGGATGGGGCGCCTGGTGTGGCCGCTGGGGCTGGCCCTAGGCCTCGGCTCGGTTGTCGGCGCGGTGGCCATTCCATGGCTGACCGGCGGGGAAATCAGTTTCCGCGAGTATCAGGGCTGGTTCGGCGTGTTTGTGTTCATTGTGGGCGGCGTGTTGCTCTATGAGACCACGGCCCGGGGCCGGGCCGGCAAGCAGGCGGCCAAGGAAGCCGCGGCCGCCTTCGAGCAGACGGTGCGGCAAACCAGCAGTGAAGTAGACCGGAGCGTCAAGGTGACCAAGTGGAGCCTCAAACGTGTCAACTTCACCTTCTGCGGGGTGGAATTCGGCTTCAACCCGATCTGGCCGGTGCTGGGCGGCATCGTCATCGCGGCCATCTCGTCCTTCCTCGGGGTCGGCGGCGGCTTCCTGTACGTGCCGTTCCTGACCAGTATCGTCGGGTTGCCCATGTTCATCGTGGCGGGTACTTCGGCCCTGACGGTCTTCATCAGCATGGTGGCCAGCATCACCGGCTACATCAAGCTGGCGGGCGCCGGGGTCTACTGGACGTTGATCGGCGTGGAACTGATCGGTATCTTCATCGGCTCCGTGGTGGGGCCGCGCACCTAGAGGTACGTGCCCGAGATCTGGCTGAAGCGCTTGTTCGTGGTCCTGGCCCTTTATGTGGGACTCGGGTACTTCAGCAAAAGCTTCTTCGGTCAAGCCTGGGTGCCTATGTAGCATCAACAGCAGCATAATCCTCCGAGCCGGCTGTAGCGTTCCCGGGTCTGCCCGGGACCACCGGCCTCCCGGACCAAGGGGTTGATCGTGTGGATTTCTGGAACAGTCTGGACCTGGTGTTGGTCACGCTCTACCGGATCACCGGAAGCGCGGTTCCAGACTTCTTCCTGGGCACCTTTCTGCTGGCCCTGCTTACGGTGTTCGCCGGCGAACTCACCGCGTCCATCGCCTACCGCCTGAATAGAAAACACCTGCGGAAGCTGAGCACCAGGATGGTGGAGATGAATAACGCCTCCATGGCCGCCCTCGAGACGGGCCGAAAGGGAGAGTACCGGGCGCGGAACAAGGAGGCGAACGACGCCTTCGGCAGGGTCTTTTTCAACGCATCGCCCTTTCCGCGGCCTTCCTGTGGCCGGTCTTCTTCGCTCTGGCCTGGATGCAGCTCAGGTTTGCGGGCATCGGGTTCCCGGTGCCCTTCACCGGCCTGCAGGCCAACTACGTTTTCATCTTTCTGGTGTGTTACGTCCTGGCACGGATCCTTTTCGGTTTTCTCCGGCCGCACTTGCCTTATTTTAACAGGATCCAAAAGATGCTGGATGAATGCGGAGAGAGTTCACCCCGGATGGAGAGCCCCACCGACCTAGCCGGCGGGGAAAAAGCTAAGCTATCTCGATGAATGTCCCCGGTTACCTCCGAGAATTGGTGCTGGGTAAGCCCACTAATTACATCCCGGTCCCGCTCCGCAGGCTTAAGCTGTTGGGCCGAACTACTGCCCGGCATTTTGGGGTACTCCCCCGTACCTTGTCGGTTACCCCTTGCCAACTCCAAAATTTTTCCTAGACAGATGCACATCCAGTCTTTCTTTCCATATTATGTAACAAAACGGAAAGGATGAGGTCCTGATGATATACGAAGACCCCACTCTGGATTTTGAACTTGAGGAAGAGGAACTCAAGTCATTCTCAGAAGGCGACAGCAACAGAAGCGACCTCCTGCAGCACATTTTCGGCAAGCTCCTCGATAAGAAAAAGCGTATCGCCGTCGAGTTGAGTGCGGGGAATGCTGCAAGAAAGTCCTGAACGGCGCCAAGATTATTCCTCTTA
>JACUUW010000204.1 GCA_014859075.1 Desulforudis sp. | reverse complement strand
CTGGAAGTGCACGGCTACCTGGAGGCGCAGGATTACCCCTTCGAAATTATCGCCGTGAACGACGGGTCGCAAGACGGCACCGGCGAAATCATCGATGCCTTTGCAGGCAGCCATCACCGCGTGCGTCCCATGCACCTTGCGCTAAATCGTGGAAAGGGTTATGCCGTACGACGGGGAGTCCTGGCGGCGCAAGGCGGCTTCATCGCCTTCACCGATTCAGATCTGTCCACGCCGGTCGAGGAAATAGGAAGACTGCTGGATCATCTCCAACATTGGGACTTTGTGATCGGTTCCCGCGCTTTGCGTGAAAGCACGCTGCTGCAGCGCCAACCCTTTTTCCGGGAGTTGGGGGGGAAAGCCCTGAATCTAGCCATAAGGATGGCCGTCCTGCCGGGGATTCGTGACACCCAATGCGGATTCAAGGGTTTCGGGCGGGGGCCGGGCCAAGCTGTTTTTGCGCGGTGTACGGTGAATCGATTCGCGTTCGACTTAGAGGTGTTGTGGTTGGCCGGAAAGCTGGGTTTTACGGTGAAAGAGATGCCGGTAACCTGGATCAACGACCCGGACTCCAGGGTCCGGCCCATCCGGGATGCCTTCGACATGCTTAAGCTGATTGCAAGGCTGAGGTTCTCAAGAAACTGCCGATAGGCCGAACCGGACCATTTAACCGATTGGTGCTGAAGTCAAGTGGTTTACTGTGCTCTGAGCATCATTGTGCCCATCTACAACGAAGAAGACAACATCTCCGAACTCTACGCGCGCCTCAACCCCGTTCTTCAGGAACTGGCGGGGGATGATTGGGAGATTCTCTTTGTCAACGACGGAAGTACGGACCGTTCGGAAAGCCGGATCCAAAGCATATGTGGCACTGACGCGCGGGTGAAGCTGATCTCGTTCCGGCGGAACTTCGGCCAGACCGCCGCCATGACCGCCGGTTTTGAACACGCGGCGGGGAGTGTGGTCGTGCCCATTGACGGTGACCTGCAAAATGACCCGCAGGATATCGCCCGGCTGGTGGGCAAATTGGACGAGGGGTACGATGTTGTCAGCGGCTGGCGCAAACATCGCAAGGACAACCGCCTGCTGCGCAACCTCCCGTCCAGAGTGGCCAACTTTCTCATTTCCCGGCTGAGCGGGGTAAAGCTGCACGATTACGGTTGCTCCCTTAAAGCCTATCGCAGCGAGGTGCTGGACGGCGTAAGACTGTACGGGGAAATGCACCGTTTCATCCCGATCTACGCCAGCTGGCAGGGCGCCAGAGTCACCGAAATCCCGGTGCAACATCACCCGCGCAAACACGGCCGGTCCAAGTACGGTCTGGAGCGTGTCTTGAAAGTCCTTCTCGATCTGGTGGTGATCAAGTTCTTGGGCAACTACGCCACCAAGCTGATCTACTTTTTCGGCGGCTTCGGCATCATCCAGTTTGTGGCGGCCACCCTGGCCTTCGGGTGGGCGGTGTATCTAAAGCTGTTCAAAGCGATCTCATTCATCAGCACGCCGCTTCCGCTGCTGACCGTGATGTTGGTCCTGATCGGCTTTTTATCCATATTGATCGGGTTGGTCGCCGAACTCGTGACGCGTACTTACTATGAATCGCAAGGCAAGAAACCATACGCCATACGCACGACCTTGAACTTGGGAGAGCGGGCGCGTGGCGGGAAAGAGTCTACCGAGGCGATCTGATGTGCGGTATCGCCGGTTACATCGGCCTGAGCAATGACATCGTGGTTGACGAAAACATAGTCCGCAAGATGTGCGGGACCCTCGTTCACCGCGGACCCGATGACGAGGGCGTTCTGGTCCGGGGCAACATCGGCCTGGGTATGCGCCGCCTCAGTATCATCGACCTGGCGGGAGGCGGGCAGCCGATGGGTTGCGAGACCGGCGACGTCCAGGTGGTCTGCAACGGCGAAATATACAACTTTCGGGAGATTAGAGAGCGTCTTGAAGGAAAAGGCCACCGCTGGCGCACCGCTTCGGATACCGAATGCCTGGTGCACCTGTATGAGGAATACGGTGTCGACTGCGTCCACCACATCAACGGGATGTTCGCTTTCTGCCTCTGGGATTCGCGCACGGGCACCGTTTTACTGGCGCGGGACCGCCTGGGCAAAAAGCCTTTGTACTATACGGTGCACGACAACCGGTTCATCTACGGCTCGGAGCTGAAGGCGCTGTTGCAGTACCCGGGCATCGCCCGGGAGCTTGATCCCCTGGCCCTGGATTTGTACCTTACGTACGACTATGTCCCGGCGCCCTATTGCATTCTGAAAGGGTTCTCCAAGCTCGAGCCCGGATTTCGAATGATTATCAGGGACGGTCTGATCCGGCGGGAAGCATACTGGAACCTGAGCTACGAACCGAAACCGGGTCGGGTTCGGAAAGCGGAACTCGTCGACGAGTTACACGATCGGCTTGGTGAGGCGGTGCGGAAGAGGCTGGTCGCCGACGTGCCGCTGGGGATGTTTCTGAGCGGCGGCCTGGATTCCGGTATCGTGGCGGCACTGGCCCGCAAACACGTTTCCGGGACCCTGAAGACTTTTTCCATCGGGTTCGAAGACCGGTCGTTTGATGAATCGGCGTACGCCAGGAGGGTGGCCGAGGTCCTTGAAACCGACCACCGTGAGCGTACTTTCCGTACTCAAGACCTGCTGGATCTGGTTCCCGGTCTTCCCGGCGTGCTGGACGAGCCGATGGCCGACCCCTCGGTTTTGCCGACATACTTGCTTTCAAGGTTCACCAAGGAGCGGGTGACCGTGGCCTTGGCCGGGGATGGGGGCGATGAACTGTTCGCCGGCTATCCCACCTACCAGGCGCACGTGCTGGCGGACTACTACAATCGGCTTCCCCGGCCGCTGAAGTGGGGGATCGAGGTCGCGGTGGGTGCTCTGCCGGTGTCCCACGCCAACCTGAGCTTTGACTTCAAAGCCAAACAGTTTCTAAAAGGGACTTCTCTGCCCCTGGAGATCCGGAACTTTGTCTGGAAGGGGGGCTTCTCCGCCGAAGAGAGGCGTCAACTGTATACGTCAGATCTCCGGTGGTTGCTCCAGGCGTATGACAGTTTTACGCCCGTGCAGGATCTGATCACAGTTAGCGACGCGCGAAATCCTCTGGACAGAGCGCTTTACCTGGACTCCAAACTGTATCTGCAGGACGACATCCTGGTAAAAGTGGATCGGGCGTCCATGGCCTGTTCGCTGGAGGTCCGGGCGCCGCTTCTGGATTATGAGCTGGTTGACTGGGCGGCGAGACTGCCGGCCCGGTTTAAGATGAAGGGCCTTACAACCAAATACCTGCTCAAGAGACTCGGTGACAAGCTGCTACCGAAACAGACAGTGCATAGAAGCAAAAAGAG
>JACUUW010000203.1 GCA_014859075.1 Desulforudis sp. | reverse complement strand
GGTCCTTGACCCGCTGCGGATACCGTATCGGGAGACCATACGCACCGAAGCCAAGGTCGAGGGCAAATATAAGAAACAGACCGGTGGTCGTGGACAGTACGGCCACGTCCGGATGCGTTTCGAGCCGCTGACCGATGGTACCAATTTCATTTTTGATGAAGAAGTCTTCGGCGGTTCCGTTCCCTCAAGTTTTTTCCCCGCGGTGGAAAAAGGAATTCGGGAAGCCTTGCAAGAGGGAGTCCTGGCCGGATATCCGGTAACCGGCGTCAAGGCCGTGTTGTACGACGGCTCTTACCACCCGGTGGACTCTTCGGAGATGGCTTTCAAGATTGCGGCGTCCATGGCTTTCAAGAAAGGAATGCAGCAGGCTCAGCCCGTACTCCTTGAGCCCATCATGGAGGTGGAAGTCAACGCCCCGGAGGCCTTTATGGGTGATATCATCAGCGACCTGAACGGCAAACGTGGACGGATCTTGGGGATGGAGCCCGAAGGGAAGCGCACCCGCATCCGCGCGCACGTGCCGCTGGGCGAACTGGCGCGCTATGCGATCGACCTGAAAGCAATGACCCAGGGACGGGCGTTTTTCAAGATGTCGTTCAGCTCCTACGAGGAAATGCCCGCGCACTTGTCCGAAAAGGTGATCAAGCAAGCCCAGGCGGCAGCCGAGAACAAATAGGTTGGCGCCGACCGGGAGCGGGCGTTGTGCCGGAGAGTACCGAGACAGGAGGGCGAATACGCCCTCCTGTCTGTTTGTGCGCCCGGGCCGCCACGGCGATAATGCCGGTCAAGATACTTCTTAGGCGACAACAGAATTCTTGCAACCGCTGCCAATGCTTTCGCAACCTACCAGGGAATCCGGTCGGTGTGATCGCCCCTCAGTATCGGGATGAGGCGTGCCTTCAGCGGTTCGGGCACGTCCTTCACCTTGGTCTTGTCTACGGCCAGAATGTCGGTCGTATCCACGCGTAGCAGCAGAGCCAGATCCCGAGCCGTCAATCCCTGGTTTTTCCTAAGTTCTTTCACCGTCTTGTTCTGGAAGCCGAAACCGAAAAACACGCCTTTCACCCCGTCGTTACTAACCCGGGCCACGCGGACAACAAAACCCCTCGCAGAATCGGCATTCAGCCGACGTGTCGAAGGGTTGCTTACGATCCCGGTATTGACTGATAGTGGCGGGGGAGGCAGGAATCGAACCCACAACCTTCGGTTTTGGAGACCGCTGTTCTGCCAATTGAACTACTCCCCCGCACGCCTCTTGATTATAGCCCCCGACGCGGATAAAGTCAAGGGGACACGCACGCGGGACCGGTTCGCCCGGTGCAGCCGGATTGCGCGCCGGCTGGTATATAATGACCTGTTTTTAACATACTAAGAGGCAAAAACGAGGGGGTAATGTCGTGCGCGGACGTCGCAGTCTTTTCGCCATATTGGTGATGGTCCTTTGTCTTTTTGTCACCGTTCCGGGAAGCGCACCGGCCGCCGGGACGGACGCCGGCCTGGACCTGACGGCTGAAAGCGCGGTACTGCTGGAACCGATTTCCGGGCGGATACTGTACGAAAAGGAGCCGTACAAAGAACTGCCCATCGCCAGCGTGACGAAGATCATGACCATGCTCCTGGCGGTTGAAGCACTGGATGAAGGCAGAGCGAAACTGGAGGACATGGTCGTCACCAGTGATTACGCCGCGGGGATGGGCGGTTCGCAAATCTACCTGGAGCCGCAAGAGGAACTGAGCTTCAAGGAAATGCTGATTTCAATCGCCACCGGTTCAGCCAACGACGCCTGTGTGGCCGTGGCCGAACACACCGCCGGTTCGGAAGAGGCCTTCGTGCAGATGATGAACGACAGGGCGAAGGAGCTGGGCCTGGAACACACGCACTACGTGAACACGAACGGCCTGCCGGCCGAAGGCCACTACTCCTGCGCGTACGACCAGGCGATCATTCTGCGGGAAGCGGTCAAACACCCGGTCTTCATGGAAGTGTCAAAGATCAAGGAGTATGACCTGCGGGGCGGCGAATTCAAACTGTGGAACACCAACAAGCTCTTGTGGTGGTACTCCGGCACGGACGCCGGGAAAACGGGTTGGACGAACGAGGCGAAGTACTGTCTGGCCTCGAGCGTACTCAAAGACAACCTCCGGCTGATCGGGGTGGTGCTCGCGGTTCCCGAAACCAAGGGGCATTTCCGGGAATCAATGAAACTGTACAACTGGGGGTTTGCCCGCCACGAGGCGGTGAAGTTGGCCGGGACGGGGGAAACGGTGAAGACGGTGCCCGTCGAAAAAGGGACGGTCACCGAGGTTAAGCTCGTCACGGCCGGGGAAGTGACGGCGGTCGTGCCCAAAGGCGAAAAAGAGGCGGTCGAATTGCAGGTCGAGCTTCCCGACACGTTGGTGGCTCCCCTGGAGAAGGGTCGGGCTGTCGGGAGCTGTGTAGCCATGCACAACGGCAAAGAGATGATCCGGGTCGAAGTCGTCACCGCGGACGCCGTGCCGGGGGCATCGTTTCTTGACCAGCTTTTCCGCGTTACAGAAGGCATTTGCCGCTAGGCGGGTACAGCCCGCTTTTTTTGCCTGCCATATGGAAAGATTTAGAAGGAGTTTGGTGCCCGATTGCCGAAGAAGGCTCGTTAATTGAATAGGTCGGCCGGGGGAGGGTGTTTATGCTTACTGTTGAGTGCCGAGATCAGACCCTGATCGCGCGGCTTGCCGGTGAACTGGATCTGCAGGTGGCTGATGCGTTGCGCGCCGAACTGGACAAGGCGCTGGACGATACGGGGGCCGTGAACCTGGTCTTCAACCTCGAGAACGTCTCGTTTGTGGACAGCTCGTGTCTTGGCGTCATCCTGGGACGGTACAAACGCGTGTCCGGGAAAAGGGGCTCAATGGCCTTTGCGGCGGTGCCGCCCCGGGTCCGGAGGGTCCTCGAGTTTTCGGGCCTGTTCCGTATCAGCAAGGAATTCCCCACCGAGGAAGCGGCCCTGGGCAACATCGGCAAGGAGGTGGGTTAGGGATGGACTACCAGAATTTCTTGCGCTTGGAGTTCTACAGTCTGCCGGTCAACGTCGGGACGGCCAGGGTGGCCGTGGCCGCGTTCGCCGCACAGGTCAACTACACCGTCAGCGAGTTGGACGACATCAAGGGTGCGGTTTCCGAAGCGGTTTCCAACGCGATCGTCCACGGTTATGACCGGGCACCGGACCGGCTGGTCCGGGTGGTGGCCATGCTCCGGGGCCCCGAAATTGAAATCGTCGTTGAAGACAGCGGCCGCGGCATCGAGAACGTGGAAGAGGTGCTCCGCCCGGGCTTCACGACCGCGGACGAAAGGCTGGGCTTGGGGTTTTCGTTCATGAGGTCGTTCATGGATGCCAA
>JACUUW010000202.1 GCA_014859075.1 Desulforudis sp. | reverse complement strand
TAGCTGAACCAGGTGGCCACCATGATCGAGAAGGATCTGGAATTAACCAACCAGGGAGTGCGCGACAAATTCCGGAAAACCAAGGGCGCCGCCGTGCTTCGGGGATTTCTGACCATCCTGAGACAGGCCGGCTGCCCGGTGGTAAGCGAACAGTACGATTGCCTGCTGGGGCAGATGTTCGTTGATCTGGGCTTCAAGGAAGGCCGGCACAACATCTCGGTGCGGATCTTTGAAACAGGGGAACTGGAGTACCACAACGTGGACTACAACGATCCCGAAGTCTTCGCGGCCCAACTCGGCCTTTTCCCTACCAGCGGTCCGGGAAAACACTCCTGATCCACCGGCGCCCGCCGGCGGCTCAGGAGACCTGGTCCCTGATCTCGATGGTCTTGTCTACGTCCACCCCGTCCGACAGCCAGGTAAACCCGTATTTCATCAGTTCCACGTCGTCGGTGCGAATCCGGTCGGCCACCTGAGCCGGGACCGCGTAGTTCGTCAGAAAACTGGTTTCAAAAATGTACTTGCGAAACCGGTCGAGGTCGTAGCAGACCATGTAGTACATCTCGGCGATGTGCCGGTCAAGCGTGGGCATCCCGGTGAACCGTATCCGGGACGGGAGGTCGCGGAAGACGGACTCCAGCTCCTGGTAAACCACCAGGCCCTGGTCTTCCATCCAGGTCTCCACGGTCCACTCCGGAGTCTCCTTCAGTCCAATGCAGTGGGAGTCATTAAAAATAAAGTGGTACTCCCCACGATTGTTGATGTCGATCGGCGCCATGCGGCAGGCCCAGGGCCGGTCCGGATAGATGCGACAGCCCTGCGGGGTTACGAAGTGGCACTTCAAGTCGTCTTCCTCGCGCATGTTCAGCCGCACGAGGAACAGGCCGGTCCTCGTGGTCAACCGGGTGGCATAGTTGCGCAGGAAACTCCCGGAATCCAACCCCAGCCTGTTTTTCATCCGCACGACGTCGTACGGCGACAAAAATATGCTGATGTCCCGGCAGCACCGGTTGTAGCAAGGCAAACCTGCATGACAGGAAAACCGGAACTTCTCGTGAGCTTCGAAGATCGGGCTGCCGTTAAAGGCCACCCGCCTTTTCTTACCCAATAAACCCTCATCCTCTCACCTTGGTTAATACTCCATCAGGAGTATTCGCGGCGGGGCGGCAAAAACCCTGCTACGCATCACGATGCTCGGGCCGGTTCGGCCCCGGCAATTAAGTGGAGGCCTCCCAGGAGATGACAATGTCGTCGCCGTCCTTCAGAACATCGGTGTAGGCGGCCCTTTTCCCGTTGAGCCGCATGACGGGCGGGCCTGTCAGCTCGGTGGGGTTCAGGTCGAGGTGGTTCAACACGTCGATGAAGATGTGCCGCCGGTCCCCGGCAAGCCGGAGCGGTTCCCCGTTCACGGTCACCTTGATGCCGTCCCCCGGCTCGGGAACGGCACTACCGTTCCCCAAAGGCACCAGGGTGATCCGATCGCCGTTTCCGATTTCGTAGCCTTCGTCCACCGGGCTCCCGTTGACCAGAATCTCGCAGGCCGCCGGATCGAATCCCTGGGACTTGGCCAGTCTCCCGATCGTCTGTTGCCGCTGGACGTACAGCCGGTCGCCCTCCTTGATCTCGGTTTCCGGGGACACGACGCGGTCGTTCAGAATGCAGACCGGGCCGGCCGTGACCTCCCGGCCGTTCACTACAAACCGCACCGCCCACTCGTCCAACAGGTAGTTCTTCACCAGAGCTTGGCCGTCCCGGCCGTTGGTCGCATCCACCACCTCGATCTCGTCACCGTCTTCGACCGGGGTCTGCAGGTTGGCCCGCGCGCCGTTTACGCATATCTGGGCCGGACGCGACAGTTCTCCGAGCACCAGTTCGTCCTTGCCGTTGAGGTTGAAACGCAAGTCTTTCCCGTTGCGCCCAATCAAACGCAGGGGATCGAAACGGGCCTGACCGAGGGCGGTGGCCACATTCAGGGTCCGTGTATTGAACACACGGCACTGTTCCTTGTTGACTGTGACGTTGACAAAGGAATAGCCGGCCCTCTCGAGGGCCAGAACACCAATGCCGACGACGGTGACCCCGGCCGGGCCCCCAAGGTCGTCCTCCGTCGGCCGGTCGAGGTTCTGGATCATATCCCGGCCCCGGATTCCCACCAACCGCTCGGCGATTTCCAGCCGCCTGGCGATTCTGGACGTCAGGCCCGGCACCTGGACCCCGCCGCCGATACAGACCACCGACTTGGGGGCCTGTCCCCCGTTCAACTCCAAAATTACCTTCCCCACTTCTCCGGCCAGTTGGTCGAGCACCGGCTCGAGGACCGCGGCCACCTCACCCGGGGAAGTCGCCTGCTGCACGCCCAAGATGTCAGTATACTTGATCTCGCCCGGCTGAACAAGCCGGCGCTTGATCTGTTCGGCCGTATCAAAGTCCACCAGGAGCCCCTCCACGATGGCTTCGGTCAGCTCGTCCCCCGCGAGCGGGACCATGCCGTAGGCCACCACAGTGCCGTCCCGGGTGATGGCGATGTCCGAGGTTCCCGCCCCGATGTCCACCAGCGCCAGGTTCAACAGCCTCATCCCCGGCGGGATGGCCACCTCCATTGCCGCAATGGGCTCCAGCGTCAGGCTGACCGGTTCCAGCTCGGCGCGGCGCAGCACGGCGAAAAGACCGTTAACGACCGAGGCGGGCAGGAACGTAGCGATCAACTCCACCCCGATAGTCCGGCCCCGATGGCCAAGCAGGTTGGTCACCACCAGGTCGTCAAGGAAATAGTTGACTGGATAGTGTCCGACACAGTAATAGGACTCCTGGTGGTCGGAGTCGGCGTCCAAATCATCCTGGGCCTGGCGCAGAGCTGAAAGTTCCAGACCCCGGATCAGGCTGTCTTCGATTTCCCGGTTTTCCTCCACCTGGCGCTGGGCGCTGCATCTTTGAGTTCGCAACGACCGCCCGGCGGCTGCGATGGCCACTTCGCCCAACCGGTGGCCGACCTTTTCCTCCAGTTCGGCTTTCACCCGGGACACCACCCGGGCGACCCGGGGGATGTCGTGAATCTGGCCGTCGAACATGGCCCGGGAATCGTGTTCCACCATGGTCTGCGCCGTTATCCGGAACCGCTTGTGGTCCATCATTCCTACCACGCCGATGATCGAGCGTGTACCGATATCCAGGGTAAAGATCTCCCGGTTGACATTATCCAACAAATTCATTCCATCTTACCAACTTTCCGTGGCACTTCTATGATGCTATTGTTATTGGTAAATTATATAATAATGGACAAACTCTTTCAATTCTTTAGGGGAGTCAGGTTCAACAACCCTCCCGACGGAAGGAGCAGATTGAGAGTGCACGTAGTAATCACGGGCGGAACCGGATTTGTGGGC
>JACUUW010000201.1 GCA_014859075.1 Desulforudis sp. | reverse complement strand
GGTCGGGGACCGGCTGACGTGCGTGTTTGTGGACCACGGCCTGCTGCGCAAGGGCGAGGGCCGCCAGGTGCGGGAAACCTTCGGGGAACGATTCGGGGTCCGGCTGGTCTATGTTGAGGCGCGGGAACGTTTCTTGGAACGCCTGGCGGGCGTGGACGACCCGGAGGCCAAGCGGCGGATTGTCGGAGAGGAGTTCATCCGGGTTTTTGAAGAAGAGGCCGCCAAGTTGGGCCGGGTCGATTACCTGGTGCAGGGCACCATTTACCCGGACGTGGTCGAGAGCGGTACGGCGACAGGCGCGGTAATCAAGACCCACCACAACGTCGGCGGGCTGCCGGCGGACATGCAGTTCAGTTTGATTGAGCCTTTGCGCTGGCTTTTCAAGGACGAGGTGCGGGTACTCGGCGAGGAACTGGGTCTTCCCGAGGAGATCGTCTGGCGCCAACCCTTCCCCGGTCCGGGCCTGGGCGTCCGGGTGATCGGTGAGGTCAACGCGCACAAACTGGAGTTGTTGCGCGAGGCCGATGCCATCGTGGATGAGGAGATCCGGCGGGCCGGCCTGTATCGGCGGATTTGGCAGTCTTTTGCCGTCCTGCCGCCCATGCGCAGCGTGGGCGTGATGGGTGACGAACGGACTTACGGTTACACCGTCGCCGTCCGGGCGGTCGAGAGCGTGGACGCCATGACGGCTGACTGGGTGCGGCTGCCCTACGAGGTGCTGGAGTCGATTTCACGCCGGCTGGTGAACGAGGTCCAGGGTGTCAACCGGGTGGTGTACGACATTACGTCGAAGCCGCCGGGGACGATTGAGTGGGAATAGGAGCCGTGAGCCACGCTCCGCAAAGTCGCCTACGCCGACGGTCTCCGCCGGGGACGATTGAGCGGAATAGGGGCGGCGTGCGGCCGTCGGCTTGGGCTCCTGGTGCTTTGCGTGGACGGCACCAGGGCTTGGTCCGGGGCGGTGCTGGTTTGTATCCGAGGGGTTTGTTATGATGGGAGAAGACAAGCTTGGCGGGAGGTAATGACAGTGAGTGATCCGCTGGTCGGCGTCCTGATGGGGAGCGATTCGGACCTGCCGGTGATGCGGCAGGCGATTGATGTTTTGGAGGCCTTGGGGGTTCCAAGCGAGGTGGCCGTGCTTTCGGCCCACCGCTCCCCGGACCGGGCGGCGGCCTACGGCCGGGAAGCGGCCGGGCGCGGCTTGAAGGTCATCATCGCCGGGGCGGGGGTGGCCGCCCACCTGGCCGGGGTGCTGGCCGCCCACACCGCGCTGCCCGTGATCGGTGTGCCGGTGAAAGCCGGCCCGCTGCAGGGGCTGGACGCCCTGCTGTCCACCGTGCAAATGCCCCACGGTGTCCCGGTGGCCGCGGTGGCGGTGAACGGCGCCAAGAACGCCGGGATCCTGGCGGCGCAGATCATCGGAGCAGGCGATCCGGAGGTCCGGGCGCGGGTGGAGCGTTACAAAGCCGGGCTCGGTACCGAGGCGGACGCCAAGAACGCCCGACTGCAGGCCTTGGGGATTGAGAAATACCTCCGCGAAAGAAGCTTGACGGATTCGTGGAAGGATGCGGCGCCCAATGATTGAACGGTACACCCTGCCCGACATGAAGCGGATTTGGTCCGACGAGAACCGCTTCGCCAAGTGGCTGGAGGTAGAGATCCTGGCGGCCGAAGCCATGGCCCGGTTGGGCCGGGTGCCGCGCGAGGCGGCCCGGGCGATCCGGGAACGGGCCGGATTCAACGTTGACCGGATTTTGGAAATCGAGAAAGTCACCCGGCACGACGTGATCGCTTTTCTCACGTGTGTCGAGGAGTACGTGGGCGAGGAGGCGCGCTACCTTCACCTCGGGTTGACCTCCTCGGACGTGGTGGACACGGCCCTGGCCGTGCGCATCCGGGAGGCCGGACTGCAGATCATCGAGCGGCTGCGCGCGTTGCACGGGGTGCTGTTGCGCCAGGCCGCGGCGTACCGGGACACCCTGATGCCGGGACGGACCCACGGCATCCACGCCGAGCCCACTACCCTGGGGCTGAAGTTCTTGCTCTGGGCGGCCGAGGTTGAACGCGGACTGGAACGTATGGACCGGGCCCTCGAGGAGATCAGCGTGGGCAAACTGGCCGGTGCGGTGGGCACCTACTCCACGGTGGATCCGTTCGTGGAGGAGTACGTTTGCGTCCGGCTGGGGCTGGTTCCGGAGAAGGTGGCCACCCAGGTGGTCCAGCGGGACCGGCACGCCGCGTTCATGGCCGCGCTGGCGTTGATCGGGGGCTCGCTGGAGAAGTTTGCGGTCGAAATCCGCAACCTGCAGCGGACGGACATCCGCGAGGTTGAAGAACCTTTCCGGGCGGGGCAAAAGGGGTCTTCCGCCATGCCGCACAAGCGCAACCCGATCGTGTGCGAGCGGATCACGGGCCTGGCCCGGCTGTTGCGGGGCCACGCCCTGGCGGCCATGGAGAACGTTCCGCTGTGGCACGAGCGTGACATTTCGCATTCTTCGGTGGAACGGGTAATCATCCCGGACGGTACCACGGTTCTGGACTACATGCTGCACCGGTTTACCGAAGTGGCGGACAACCTGCGGGTCTACCCGCAGAACATGCGCCGCAACCTGGAACGCACCCACGGCCTGGTGTTTTCCCAGCGCGTGCTTCTGGCCCTGGTCGAGAAGGGGTATTCACGGGGGCGGGCCTACGAACTGGTGCAGCGCAAGGCCATGCGTTGTTGGGAGACCGGTGAGTCTTTCAAACAGTTGCTGGGCACCGATTCAGAGGTGCGGGAAGTGCTGGGCGCCGGAGAGTTGGACGCCCTGTTCGATTACGCTTACTTTACCGAACGGATCGGCCAAATTTACCGCCGGTTCGGCCTGGTCTAAAACACGGGAGGATGTGGCGTGGAAAAAGGAGAATTCTTATACGAAGGCAAGGCCAAGCGAGTCTACCGGACCACGGAAACCGACCTGTACCTGGTGGAATACAAAGACGACGCGACCGCCTTCGACGGCAGGAAAAAGGGTACCATCCCGGGGAAGGGCATGGTCAACAACCGGGTGTCCGCCTACCTGTTCCGGCTGCTGGAGCGGCACGGGGTACCGACCCACTTTGTGGAACTGCTCGGTGACCGGGAAATGTTGGTCCGCGGCGCCCGGGTCTTTCCCCTGGAGGTCGTGGTGCGCAACATCGTGGCCGGCAGTCTGAGCAGGCGGTTGGGGCTTGACGAGGGTGTCGTGCTTTCGGAGCCGGTGCTGGAGACGTACTACAAGAGCGACGAGCTGCACGATCCCCTGATCAACGATGATCATATCCGGGTTCTGAAGCTGGCCGGTCGCGACGAACTGGAGCTGATGCGGGCCACGGCCTTACGGGTGAACCAGATTCTTTCGGCATACCTGGCGGATTGCGGGATCA
>JACUUW010000200.1 GCA_014859075.1 Desulforudis sp. | reverse complement strand
TCAGTTTATTGGTAAGTACCAGTATCCTAAGGCCGCTGATGCATTACACCCGGGATGAACTGGTTCCTCCGGGGAAAGGCCTCCTGGAAATGGTCCAATCTGCCGGGATAACCACCGTCCCGGTACGTACACGGGATATCATCGGGCAAGTGGTTCGGGACGTACTGGAAGGCGCGATCGTCCTGCTCCTGGACCGGGAATCACGGGCCTTATCGGCGGAGGTCACCGGGTTCCAAAGCCGCCCCGTCGAAGAACCGACCAGTGAAAGCGTGGTCCGCGGCCCGCGGGACAGCTTTACCGAGTCCCTGGCGGACGGCCTGAGCCTGGTTCAGCGCCGCCTGAAGAGCCCTAACCTGGCGGTTGAGAACCACTTCCTGGGTCGGGAGACTCATACCCAGGTCTCGGTATTGTACATCAAGGGGCTGGTCAACCCGGAGCATCTCGCCGAATTGAACCGCCGCTTAAAGCGGATCGGGGACAATATCGACGGGGTGTTGGAGAGTTCTTACATTGAGGAGATGATTGCCGACCGCCCGCTGTCTCCTTTCCCGCAGGCTCTGAACACCGAACGGCCGGACCGGGTGGCTGGAGCTCTGCTGGAGGGACGGATTGCCATTCTGCTCGAGAATACGCCTTTTGCCCTTGTTGTACCCTACGAGTTCCAAGCGCTGATGCACGCTTCGGAGGACTACTACCAAAATTACTGGTTTGCCACCGCCATCCGGATTCTACGCTATGTCGCCCTGACTATTGCGCTGGTCGGCCCGGCAACCTACGTGGCCGTCACGACCTTCCACCAGGAAATGATCCCGGAGGTCCTGCTCTTTCAGGTCGTGGCCGCGCGCCAGGGGGTACCCTTTCCGGCGGTGATCGAAATGCTGCTGATCGACTACGCCTTTGAACTCCTGCGCGAGGCCGGAATCAGGCTGCCGCGTCCGGTGGGCCAGGCGGTGTCCATCGTCGGCGCCCTGGTCGTGGGCCAGGCCGCGATCCAGGCCGGACTGGTCTCACCGCTGGCCGTTATTGTCGTGGCCCTTACCGGGATCGCCTCCTTTGTTGTGCCGGTATTTTCCATGTCCTTTGCGGTACGCGTGATACGCTTTCCCCTGACCATCTTTGGCGGTATCTTGGGCCTCTACGGCGTTGTTGCCGGGGTGCTCGCCATTATTATCCATATGGCCGGCCTGCGCACACTGGGTCTGCCGTATTTCGGCGGGTTTACTCCAGTGCACGTCTCCGATCTCAAGGACTCGGTTATCCGCTTTCCCTGGTGGGCGATGCGCAGCCGGCCGCACGAACTCTCCAAACGTAACCGGCAACGAGAAACACCGGGCCTTAAACCAAGACCTGGGAGAAGGTAGAAAGCCGGGGGACCGGATATGCCTTGCCTGATTTAAACGATAGGGGTATCAAGCTCAGTAAACTGTTTCGGAGGTCTCGCCGAGTATGGCAGTTAATGGAATGATCCGGCTCTGCCTGTTCATCTGTGCCATCCTGATAATCGGGGGTAGTACGGGCGGGTGCTGGGACAAGAAGGAGGCCGAGGACTTGGGCTATGTCCGGTCAACGGCACTCGATTCCGCTCCGGGCGGAAAGGTTCGTCTGCTCGTCCAGATACCGAATCCGGCCACTTTTTTGGGTGGCGGGCTGGCGGCGATCACTCCCGGCACCAGCCAGGATGCCAAGGCTTACCGCAACTTCGAGGTCGAGGGGGACACGGTCTTCGAGGCTATCCGGCGGATGTCCCTCCAGTCGCCGCGGCGGCTCTTCTTTGCGCAGAATACCACGGTCATCTTTTCTGAAGCCCTGGCCCGGCAGGGTATCGCTCCTCACTTCGATTTCTTTGAACGGAGTGTGGAAATCCGGCGCCGATTGAACTACTTCTTTATTACTCCGAACGACCCGCGCGTGCTTCTGGACGTCCCCGCGCCGCATGAAAACACCCCGGCGGGCCGCATCGAGCGTATCATCCTCCAGGAGCAGCTAACGTCTCGCTTTGCCGCGGTCACCCTGAGTGCGTTTATCCGGATGCTTGCCGCCGAGGGGCAGGATGCCTTCTGTGGCGTTGCACGGGTACGGAACAACCCGGCCCGTCCGGGCCTGGTGCAGCAGACAAACGCGCCGGAACCCGCCCTGACGATCGAACTGAGCGGTGCCGCCGCCTTTCGTGGTGACCGGTTCGCCGGTTATCTTAACGAGCGCGAAACACGGGGCGTCCTGTGGGCGCGGAACGAACTACAGGGAGGATTTATCACCGTTGCCAGCCCATCCGGAAATGGACACGTCACCTTCAGCATATCGCGCCGCGCAAAGAGCCGCATTATTCCCGCCATTGAAGACGGAAGGCTTATGGCTACGGTAAAGATCATCAATGTAGTGGCCGAGTTGGCCCAGAGCGAGCCCCAGCTCGATTTAACCCGTTCCGAAGTCATGCGCTCTCTGGATCAAGCACTGGCGCGGGAGATCGAGCGGGAGGTAATTGCGGCGGCCCATAGGTCGCAGGATCTGGGCGCTGACGTTCTTGGGGTGGGGGCGTCATTCCACCGGATGCTCCCCGGGGAGTGGCGGGAGATGCGGGACAATTGGCCGGAGATCTTCCCCACCGTGGAAATTACGGCACAGGTGGAAGCCACGGTCCGCCGTACCGGATTCATCCAAAAGGCGATTACCATCAATGATTAGAGGTTTATGGCTCAAAGGATGTCGGGTGTCCTGGGATTAGAGTTTCAGCCTATTAGCGAAAGGTGAAAAAGGTGAATATTTTTCTCTTGCTGTTGCTGTTTGCCGTCATTATTGCCGTAGTGGCGCCGGAACTCGTTCGTCGGAAATCATACCGTGAAATCTGGGCTTTTGCCGGTGTAACCTTAATCGCTATGGTCCTGAGTTTCGGACAGGCGCTGCATTTGCCGATTCCGAACATCACCAAAGGCATCGAGGCCTTGGTTCGGCCGGTGTATTTTGCCTTTGAACGGTTGTTATTACCATGATAGGCCTACGCTACACGTTTGAATCCGAGGTCGCGGCAGCGCGCGGCGCAGCGCAGGATTTTGGCTCATTTTAGCGAAGGGTAATTGAATGGTTGAAGTATGTGCCTGAGTTTGATATCATAAATAAGAATAATAACGGATAGGCTGGTTTCACCGGCCGGGCGATGGAGTTCGCCCTAAAGATCGTATTAGCGGTTGATGGCTCCTACCCAAATGGGTAGGAGTTTATTGTTGTGTGCCCGGCATGTCTGTTGCGCCGATGGGTTGAAAGAAACCCTGTCACCTAACCAGCGGGAAGACAACCCGTAAGCAAGGGCGTCACCGGCGACGGTGGGGTCTGAAGGAAGCAGTCTGCGACTACAAGCTGAAGGGGGAACTTGGAACATAGCGCAAGCAAACCGAGGTTGGCTTATCAGGTGGGTAAC
>JACUUW010000298.1 GCA_014859075.1 Desulforudis sp. | reverse complement strand
ATAATGATGGTTAGCAGACCGCGGTCAAAAAGCGTCGTGAATGTGTTCAATGTGGCGGGGTTCACCCTGAGGATTAAAAAGCACAGCCACGACGTCGAACCGAACGGGCGTTTCGGAACGGCCGCTCAGGTAAACCTCGGCAATCCGCCGCAGCCGGCGCTGCTTGCGGTGATCAACCGTCTCTTGGGGCAAACCGAATCCGGTGGATGTGCGCGACCGCACTTCAACAAAGATGAGGGTGTCTCCCTCCCGGGCCACCACGTCGATTTCCCCGAGGCGACAGCGATAGTTTCGGGCCTCAATGGACATCCCCTGCTTTTTCAGGTGCGCCACGGCCAAGGCTTCCCCCCGTTTGCCGAGCAACTGTCGCTCCATTGCGCGCACCCCGCTTATGGTTCTTGAAACAGTCTGGTGTTCGGTGAACCACTGGAGAAATTTCGCAGAAAGGTGAACCGGTGCAGCGGACAGGGACCCAACAGCCTGAGCGCGCGGTAGTGTTCGGCGGTAGGGTAACCCTTGTGCCGGTTGAAGCCGTACTGTGGGTACTGGTGGTGGGCACGTTCCATCAGGTTGTCCCGGTAAACCTTGGCCAGGATGGAGGCCGCCGCTACCGTGGCGCTGGCCCCGTCTCCCCCCACCAGGGGCGTCTGACCCCCCGCGTTTCCGGGCACCACGAACGGGCCGTCAACCAGAACCCAACCCGGTTTGACCGACAAAACGGCCAAGGCCCGCCGCATGGCCAGCAGGCTGGCCTGCAGAATGTTGAACCTTTCGATCTCTTCCACGTCGGCCAACCCAATCCCCCACGCGCGGGCTTGGGCCATAATCGTCCCGGCGATCCGCGTGCGCGCCGACCCCGTCAAAAGCTTGGAATCGTTCAACTCGGCGATCACCGCCCTGCCCGGGAGAATTACGGCGGCCGCCACCACCGGACCGGCCAGCGGCCCCCGGCCGGCCTCGTCCACCCCGGCCACCGGTCCGCAGCCCGCAGCCTCCAACGCCCGCTCATAGCCGTATAGCGTCCGCAAACGGTCGGTTTCCTCCCGCTGCTGAGTCAACCGGCGCAGTAACCGCCGGTACAGCCTTACGGCCCCCGGGCGTCCGTCGTTTCTGAGCAACTCGAGCAGGGCCGGGTCGGGGCGATTCATTCCGGACAGCCTTCTTTTGATTTCGGACAGGCTGAGGTCCTTCAAATCAGGTACCCTGTTCATTCGCACTTCTCCGGGCTGTCCAAGGTGAAACGGCCCAGCAAACCGTTTCGAAAGTCCTTGATCAGTATTGCGGCTGTTTTTTCGTGATCAACTTTCCCGCCGGGTAACAATAACCCCCGTTTCAGACCAATAATCTCCAGCAGGTCACCGATCTCTCCCGGCACCGCCCGGAGTTCGTAGCGTCTGATCAAGGCCCGCGGATTGTGCTGCTTGATCCAGGAGATCAGCCAACCGGCCACCTCCCTTTTATCGACTGCTTCATCGGGGATCGCCCCGGTGACCGCCAGCTTGTAACCCACTTCCGCCTCACAAGTACGGGGCCAGAGTGTCCCGGGGGTGTCCAGCAGTTCCAACCAGCGGTTGATCCGGATCCACTGTTTTCCGCGGGTAACCCCCGGCCTCCTTCCGGTCTGCGTAACCCGTTGTCCGGTCAGGCGGTTTATGAACGAGGACTTGCCCACGTTTGGGATCCCCACGGTAACGGCCCGGAACGCTTGCGGGCGATCACCGGCCGCGTTCAACACAGCAAGCGCGGCGTCAAAAACGTTTTTCGTCCGGCCGCCCCGGGCCGCGTTGAACTTCAGCACCGGGATTGGACCGTCCCGCAGCAGGTCCATCCACCGGCGCGTCAGGGTCGGATCAGCAAGGTCGGGCTTGGTAAGCACCAGTATCCGGGGTTTATGGGCCGTCAATTCACCCAGCACCGGATTCCTACTGCTTTCTGGAATGCGCGCGTCGGCCAGTTCAAAAACCAGGTCGCAGACCCGCAGCTGTTCGCGGATGAGGCGCTTGGCTTTGACCATATGGCCGGGATACCAGCTTACCGACATCTGTTCACACCTGTTCAGTTTACTCCGCCGATCCGGGTGACCGGCCAGTAGATGGCCGTCGCCTTGCCGATCAAAAGATCCTCGTCCAAAGGTCCCCAAACCCGGCTGTCATCACTGTTGGCCCGGTTATCACCGAGCATGAACAGCTTGCCTTCTGGCACCTTGACCGGGCCGAAATCCGGGCAGGAGGTACCGGCCGGAACATACTCCTCCGGCACCTCGACGCCTTCGATGTAGAGCCGGTCGTCCTTGATCGTCACGGTTTCCCCGCCCAGAGCCGCCACCCTTTTCACAAAGGCCCGTTTCGGGTCGCGCGGATACTTGAATACGACCACGTCTCCACGTTCCGGTTCGCTGAAATAGTACGTGAACTTGGAGACGATGATTCGGTCGCCGGTCAGGAGCGTCGGTTCCATGGACCCGGAGGGTATGTAAAACGGCTGGAATATGAAGAACCGAATGACGAGCGCCAGGATAACCGCAATGATTAGTGACTCGAAAACATCTCCAAAAATTCCCCCGCGACGCCGTTCGGTTCCCAATACTAACCCCTCCGCTGCAAAATCTTAAGAGGAACCGCCCCGCACAGCCCCCCTCTTCTGTCTATCTGGTCCGCCTGTCCCGAATCCGTGCCGCCTTCCCCCGCAGTTTACGGAGGTAATAAAGCCGCGCCCGGCGCACTCGCCCCTGCCGGATTAACTCGATCCGGTCCACCCGCCGGGAATGCAGCGGAAAGGTGCGCTCGACACCCACTCCGTAAGAGACGCGCCGTACGGTGAAAGTCTCGCTTAGACCACCGCCACGCCTCCTGATGACCACGCCTTCGAAGACCTGAATCCTCTGCCGCTCGCCTTCCACCACTTTTACGTGAACCCGGACGGTGTCGCCCGGACGAAAATCCGGAATGCCCGACTTCAGCTGTTCCTCCTCAAAGGAGCGTATCTGGTTCATCAACGCCTGCCTCCTCCTGATTCTGCTCACACCAACCGTAATTCTACCATGTCATTCCCACATATTGCAATGGTTAACCTGCTCAGTCAATCCCCAGGCGCCGTAGACGCTCGGCGACGGTGCGCAACATTTTCCGATCTCCAGGCTCCAGGCGTTCGGGGTCAACCAACTCAGGCCGCCGCACCAAGGTACGGAGCAGCGACTCTTGTCGCCGCCAACGTGCGATTTCGCGGTGGTGACCGCTTAGGAGCACCTGCGGCACCTCGCGGCCCCGATAGGTGCGCGGCCTTGTGTATTGGGGATACTCGAGCAGACCGTCGGCGAAGGAATCATCTTCGGCACCGCCCGGTTCGCCAAGTACCCCGGGGATTAACCGGCAGACGGCGTCCACCACGAGCATCGCCGGAATTTCCCCCCCGGTGACCACGAAATCACCCACCGAGATCTCCAGGTCCGCCGCCGCACGCACCCGCTCGTCAACACCCTCGTAATGGCCGCAAATCAGCACCAATCTCTCGGCCGCCGCCAGTGACCGGGCCATCTCCTGGTCAAACCGCAGACCCTGCGGGCACAGGAGCACCACCGTGCCAAGTTCACCCCGCCTCCCGAGGTGTTCGAGCGCCCGGTGAATCGGGCCGGGCTGCATGACCATGCCGCCCCCGCCCCCGTACGGCGTGTCGTCCACCGTGCGGTGCCTGTCCTCCGAAAAGTCCCGGATGTTTACCAGGTTCAGGTGCACCAGGCCCCGCTCCCGGCCCTTTTTGATGATGCTGCTCTCGAAAGGCCCGTTGAACATCTCCGGGAACAGGGTTAAAACGTCGATTATCATTCCCGCAATCCCTCGGGAAGCACCACCGTCATCCGCCCACTTTCGAGATTGATTTCCCGGACCACTGCTTTCAGGGCCGGGATCAGGAGCGGCCGGCCGCCGGGGGTCTGCACCGTGTACACATCGTTCGCACCGGTGCGCAGCACGTCCCGGACCACTCCCAAGTGTTCCCCTTCCAAAGTGTAGACATCAATACCGACAATGTCGAAGATGTAATAGTGCCCGTCCGGCAGGGGCACCAGGTCGGACCCTGGCACCTGCAGAAGCGCGCCTTTGAGCCTTTCGGCCGCGGTCATATCCGAAATCTCCCGGAATTTTATGACCGCGAATTGTTTATGGTAAGTCACCTTCTCGATCTGCAACAGCCGCCGTTCCCCGCCCCGGGCGAGGTAAACGGCCTGAAGATCCCGGAAACGCTCGGGAAAGTCGGTCAACGGCAACACCCGGACCGCGCCCTGACGACCCTGGGTGTTCACGATTTCACCAATCGAAATAAAAGCCTCAGTCATCGTGCATCCCTCCGGACCGCGACCTGATTTCCACCACCCGGCCGTCCTCCACGAGCACCTCGACCCCCATGAGTTTCTGCCAGTCATCGCCCACATGCAGCCGGGCCACGCTTTCCAACCGGCCGTGCACCAATTCGTTTCCGGGCTGCAGAAGCTGCACATCTCGGGCCTGCTCAAGCAATTTCCGACGGGCTTCACTTTGTTTCCGGCGTTCTCCTTCCAGTTGCGGTTCGCTTTCGGTCCGCTCACCGCCACCCGGCCCGGTCCGGCGCTCCAAACGGGCCAACTCCAGATCCAACCGGCGCATGGAGTATTCAAGCTGCTGGAGCAGCGCCGCCTTGTATTTCTCGGTGACCCTCACCTTGACTACCACCGGACGAGTGATAATAATGCTGTCCAAGCGCAACGGGCCTCCTCCCGGCCTTCGGTTCGGGCAAGACCTACACTATCTCCATAGTCACGCGTTTACGCTGTTTGGTCGCGGCCGCCTTCACGAGCGTCCGCATGGCCTTGGCAATCCGTCCCTGTTTGCCGATCACCTTGCCCATGTCCTCCGGAGCCACACGCAGTTCCACCAGCAAGGTCTTGTCCTGTTCCACTACATTAACGCTGACCTGATCGGGCTCATCCACCAGAGACCGGGCCAGGATTTCAACCAGCTCTTTCATGCGCTAACCCCTTTCGACTGCGTTTGTGCGCAAGCGCTGTAACACCCCGGATTTCTTGAACAGGGATCTCACCGTTTCGGTCATCCGGGCGCCGCGCCCCATCCATGCCTGAACCTTGGCTTCGTCCACCGATATCGTCGCGGGATCGGTGAGCGGATCGTAATAGCCCAGTTCTTCAATAAACCGCCCGTCCCTGGGGGTGCGGGCGTCGGACACCACGATCCGGTAAAACGGATCCCGCTTGGCACCCATACGCTTCAACCTGATTTTGACTGCCACCGATTCACCTCCTTTCAAAAAGCCAATTCTGTATTACATGAAGGGCAGTTTGGGAAACTTGCGCTTGCCGCCCTTCTTGGCACCCTTTTCCCAATCACTGAACTGTTTCACCAGCTTCTTCGTCTGGTCGAACTGTTTCAACAGCCGGTTCACGTCCTGTACCGATGTACCGCTGCCCCGCGCCACCCGGCGCCTCCGGCTGCCGTCGACTTTTTCCGGGTTCCGGCGCTCCCAAGGCGTCATCGACTTGATGATCGCCTCGGCCGACGCCAGCTCCTTCTCGTCAAACTGCAGCGCGCCTTTCATTTTCTTGGTCATCCGGTCCATACCGGGAATCATGCCCATGATTTGGTCCAGCGGGCCCATCTTCTTGAATTGCTGCAGCTGTTCCAGGAAGTCCTCCAGATCGAACTCGGCGCTCCTCAGCTTTTTCTGCATTTTAGCCGCCTGTTCGGCGTCAAAGGTGGCCTGCGCCTTCTCAATCAGAGTCAGCACATCGCCCATACCCAGGATGCGATCCGCCATCCGGTCCGGGTGAAACGGTTCCAGGGCGTCCAATTTTTCCCCGATTCCCGCAAACTTGATCGGACATCCGGTCACCGCGCGCACCGAGAGGGCCGCGCCCCCCCTGGTATCCCCGTCCAGCTTGGTGAGGATGACACCGTTCAGAGTCAGGCGTTCGTGAAAGGATTCGGCCACCGTTACGGCGTCCTGCCCGGTCATGGCGTCGACCACCAGCAAGATCTCCTGAGGGCCCACTCCGGCCTTGATCCGCTCCAATTCCGCCATCAGCTCCTCATTGATGTGGAGCCTGCCCGCCGTATCGATGATCACAATGTCCTGACCGTTCCGATGCGCACTCTCCACGGCCGCCCTGGCGATTCCGGCCGGGTCTTGCTCACCCATGCTGAAGACCGGCACGTCCAGTTGCCCGCCGAGCACCTGGAGCTGCTTGATGGCCGCCGGCCGGTAGATGTCTCCCGCCACCAGCATCGGGCGCCGTCCCTGCTTTTTAAGGTGGTTCGCCAGCTTCGCGGCGGTGGTCGTTTTGCCCGAGCCCTGCAAACCGACCAGCATGATTATGGTCGGGGGCTTGGCCGCCAGCTCCAACCGGGCGTTTTGACCGCCCATGAGCACGGTCAGTTCCTCGCGCACAATTTTGACCACCTGCTGGGCCGGGGTCAGGCTGGCCATTACGTCCCGGCCGGTCGCCCGCTGCCGCACCACGTTCACGAAATCGCGCACCACCTTGAAGTTAACGTCGGCCTCCAGCAGGGCCAAACGTACTTCCCGCAATGCCTGGTTGACATCCTCTTCGCTGAGCTTTCCCTTACCCTTCAGCTTCTTAAAGGTCTCCTGCAATCTTTCGGAAAGACTGGCAAACGCCATTGCCACACCCCGTTTCCCGTAATTCAGAATCCAACCTGTCGCACACGCAGCGATCCGTCCCCGAGGCCACTCTACCTGCACGTGCACAGCGCCTTAAGGGGACTCCGGTTCCGGCCTCCGCCTTCTGACAGCCGATCTCCGCTTCGCCAGGGCCTTCCCGACCCGGCTTTTGTCAGCCAGGTGTTTATGCGCCAGCCCCAGTTTCAACTCCAAACGTTCGAGCGATTCCTCGGCGCGCTTGACGGTGTCGTGCACCGCCTGCCGCGATACCCGCAGTTCGCCGGCAATCTCGCCGAGTGACAGGTCCTGCTCGTAATACAGTTCCAGCAACCGCTGCTGCCGCGCCGTTAAAAGTGGTCCGTAGAAGTCGTACAGCAGGTTGATCCAGGCGAATTTATCCACACTAACCCTCTATCAAGTGTTTTTACTTTACAGCGTGATTTTATATAAACACCGCTCCAGTGTCAAGAAAAACCTGGTGCCAGGCAGGTTTTTCGCCGCATATCCGGCGAATACTATTTCGTCTGCAGATGTGAACGGTGTGTGTATTGTTTAATTCTGGGAGCCCTAAGGCATAATAAACATTGAAAGGCGTGGAATACACAGTGGCCCTGATTACCCTCGAACAAGCCCTCGGCATGCGGACACCCCAAGTCCGGGAAAATTCTACAACTTATCTCAGCACCCCACACGCCGCCATCCAGATCATGCTCAACTTCGACCGCCAGTACGTCCGGGCCGCGGGCACCCGGCTCTGGGACCTGGACGGCAACGAGTACCTCGACTTCGTGAGCGGCTACGGGTCGGTCAACATCGGTCACAACCACCCCCGGATCCTGGAAACATTGCGCCGGGTGGAGGAGATGCCGAAGATCGTCCAGACCTCCCTGCAACAGCTTCCCACCGCCCTGGCCCACAACCTGGCCCAGGTCGCCCCCGGCCGGCTGACCCGCTGCTTCTTCTGCAATTCGGGCGCCGAAGCCGTGGAAGGCGCCCTCAAGATCACCCGCGCGGCCACCGGTCGCCCGGGTTTCATCTCCTGTAAAGGCGGTTTTCACGGAAAGACCTTCGGCGCCCTGTCGGTGTCGGGACGCCCGAAATACCAGACCCCGTTTGAACCCCTGCTGCCCGGTTGTGTCCAGGTACCCTACGGTGACCTGGAGGCCTTGGAGAACGCGCTTCGGAAGAACAAAGCAGCCGCCTTCATCGTGGAACCGATCCAGGGCGAGGGCGGGGTGATCACGCCCCCGGCGGGCTATCTGCGTGCCGCCAGGGACCTATGTAAACGGTACGACACCCTGTTCATCGCCGACGAAGTCCAGACCGGGATGGGCCGTACCGGAGCACTGTTTGCCTGTGAGACGGAGGGTGTCGAGCCCGACGTCCTCTGCCTCTCAAAATCTCTGAGCGGGGGTGCGGTTCCCGTCGGGGCCTATCTGGCCACCGAAGAAATCTGGAAGTCGGCCTACGGCACCTACGACACCGCCCTGCTGCACTCTTCCACCTTCGGCGGTTACTGGGGCAATACCCTGGCCTGCGTGGCGGCGCTCACGGCCCTGGAGGTCACCCTGGAGGAAGACCTGCCGGCCCGCGCCCGTGAAAACGGCGCCTACTTTCTCAATGAGCTCAACCGGCTGAAAGGCGTTTATCCCCTGCTGAAGGACGTCCGGGGGCAAGGACTGATGGTGGGAATTGAGTTGGCGGACCAGGGTAAGGGACTACTCAGCAAGCTTTCCACCGGAATCTCGGAAAAAATGATGGGTGACTTCGGACAGGTCAGCAATCTGGTGACGGTCGAACTGCTGAACAGTAACCGGGTGCTCACCGTTTACACCCTGAACAACCCTTCGGTTGTGCGTCTCTATCCGCCCCTGAACGTCGACCGGAAGGACCTGGACTACGTGCTGGAATCCCTCGAAAAGCTGTTGTCCAAACGAAAGAGTTTCCTGGGCGCCGCCACGGCCGGCGTTGGTAATGTGCTGCGCTCTCGCAAACGTTCCTGAGCACTTGTAAGACAAGGCCTGTCCCCTTTTTTGGCAGTCGACATCGCTGAGTGCTAAAAAGGGGGACTGTCCCCCTTTCTGGCAGTCTCCTGGCCTGACTGCTAGTCTCCTAGAGGCCGATTTTTCGGGAAGGAATAGCCTGGTCAGCCGCAGGTTACGCTAAGGCTAAACCACAGTGGAGGGAATTGTGCATGAGTTGTGCCGCCGTACGACACCAGTTTGAAAACGAAAGGAAGAAAGGTTTAACTTTTGAAAAGGCCCTGGACATCTACCGGGAGGTGGACGGCTCGGTGGCGGCCCACCGCGTGGAACTGGCCGAACTTAAAAAGGCGGACGAACCCGAAGCCGTCAAGCACCTGGAAAGCCACATTGCAGAAGGTGAAAAGCTGCTGCAGGAAATCAGGCGGATGAAGCTCGGGTGACCAGTGCCCGGGCCGAGCACCCGGCTTCGCGCAGTATGGTTTCCTCGTCAACGGTCAGCACGCGCCGGCCCCGCATGAGGATCCGGCCGTCCACAATCACGGTATCCGCGTCGGCCCGGCCGGCGCTGTAGACCAGGTGCGCCTGAACGTTGTGTAGCGGGCAGAGATGCGCTTGGTTTAGATTCCACAAAACGATGTCCGCCCGTTTACCGACTTCCAGTGTACCTATTTGTTCAGCCAGACCCAACGCCTTCGCCCCCCCGACCGTAGCCATCTCCAGCACCTGACCCGCCGGGAGAACCGTGGGATTCTCCAAGCCTACCTTCTGCAAAAGTGCCGCCGTACGCATCTCTTCCACCATGTTCAAATCGTTGTTGCTAGCCGCGCCGTCGGTGCCGATCCCCACCGTGATTCCGGCCGCCAGCATCCGCGCTACCGGAGCGATACCGCTGCCCAGTTTCATGTTGCTTTGCGGGTTGTGGGCCACCCCTACACGCTTTTCCGCCAGAATTTCCATATCCGCCTCGCTTAGGTGCACACAGTGGGCGGCCAGCACCGGCCTCTCGAAAAGATTTACCTTCTCCATGAGTTCAATCGGGGAACAGCCGTATTCCGTCTGAATCTGTTCGATCTCGGTACGCGTCTCCGAGAGGTGGATGTGTAAACCAACCCCCAGTTCGTCCGCGGCGGCGAGCACCTTTTCCAGGTATGACGGCGGACAGGTATAAGGAGCGTGCGGTCCGAGCATGGCGGTGATCCGGCCATTGGCGGCCCCGTGCCAGTTGCGGATAAAATCACGGCTCTCGGCCAGAGCCTGGTCGGCGTGGGGTGCTATGCCGATGAGCCCCCGGCAGAGGGAGGCACGCAGGCCTATTTCTTCCACGGCCCGGGCTACCTGGTCCATTTCGAAGTACTGGTCGGCAAAAGTGGTGGTCCCCGACTTCAGCATTTCCAGACCGGCCAGCAAACTGCCCCGGTAAATGTCCTCGCCGGTCAGTACCGCCTCAACGGGCCAGATCTTTTCCCCCAACCATTCCATCAGCGGCAGATCATCGGCATATCCCCGGAACAGGGTCATCGCCGCGTGGGTGTGGCTGTTAACCAATCCCGGCGTGGCCGCCATACCGGTGGCGTCAAGTGTCTCATCCGGAGTGAAGGCTTCCGGAACCGAGCCGGCAGGCCCAAGGTGAATGATCCGGCCGTCCCCGACCGCAATATCTCCCTGAAACTGGTCCCCGGCGACCGGTATCACATAGGCGTTTTCAATCAACAGTCTCATTCCCTGACGCCTCCCTTCTGTCCGTAATAGGTAAGGTAGGATTTTCGCAGCCGGACCACCTCTTCGTGCGACAGGACCACCGGTTTGCCGGCCGCGGCGGCCAGGATGTACACCTGCGCCGACCTTTCCACCAGTTGACAGACCTGAAAGGCCTCCTCCGGCGTCTGCCCCACGCCGACCACCCCGTGGTTGGCCAGCAGCACCGCGTTCACCTTTTCCACGGCCTGGGCCACAAATTCGGCCAAATGTCTGCTGCCGGGCGCCGCATATTCGGCCACCGGCACCGGGCCCCCGATCATCCCGGCCATGTCCTCCAGGATCGGTGGTATCGGTTTTCGGGCCACCGCCAGGGCGCTGGCGTAGGGCGAGTGGGTATGAATCACGCACAACACATCCGGCCGGGCCCGGTACACCGCCAAGTGAAGGGCCAGCTCGCTTGACGGTTTGCGTTCGCCGTCCAGCACCTGTCCGTCCATGTCCACGATCACCATGTCCCGGGTGGAGATATGGTGGTAGTCCATGCCGCTGGGGGTGATCACCACGGAGTTGTCCTTGACCACCCGGTAGGACAGGTTGCCCCAGGTGCCGATGACCAGTCCGGCCTCGGCCACCTTCACGCCCATTTTCACCAGTTTTTCCCTGGCCTTCTCCGCCACCAGACTCATAAACGCCCCTCCATCTACAGGCATCGGTCGCCGGTTCGTCGGTATCCCGTTAGAGCTGCAGACCACTGACGATCGACAACCATTACCATCCCGCCAGATACGCCTCCTGCACATCGGTTAACCGGTCGAGCTCGATCCCCAGAGCCTCCAGCTTCAGCTGCGCCACCCGCCGGTCGATTTCGGCGGGTACCGGGTACAGCTTCTTCTCCAGCCGCCCAGCCTGCTCAAAAATGTGGAGTGCGGTCAGGGCCTGCAGCGCAAACGACATGTCCATTATTTCGGCCGGGTGCCCGTCCCCGGCCGCCAGGTTGACCAGCCGGCCTTCCGCCAGCAGGTAGAGCCGCCGCCCGTCGGCCATGGTGTACTCCTCGATGTTCTGACGCACGATTCTCCTGTATGCCGCCAGGCCCTCCAGATCCGGCCCGGAGATTTCCACGTTGAAGTGGCCGGCGTTGGCCAGGACGGCTTGGTCGGGCATGACCTGAAAATGTTCCGCCCGCAATACGTCCCGGCAGCCGGTGGCGGTGACAAAAATGTCGCCCCGGCGGGCCGCCTCCACACTGTGAATAACCTGATAGCCGTCCATGTGCGCTTCAATCGCCCTTACCGGATCGACCTCACACACAATCACCCGTGCCCCCAATCCCCGGGCACGCATCGCGATCCCCCTTCCGCACCAGCCGTAACCGGCCACCACCACCGTTTTACCGGCCACCACCAGGTTCGTGGTCCGCATGATCCCCGACCAGACCGACTCGCCGGTGCCGTAGCGGTTGTCGAACAGGTATTTGCACAGGGCATCGTTCACGGCGAACATGGGAAAAGCCAGCCGGCCTTCAGCTTCCAGGGCGCGGAGCCGGATCACGCCGGTGGTCGTCTCTTCCGAGCCCCCGATCACACCCGGAGCCAGCCGGGCCAGATCGGTATGGAGCAGGTGCACCAGGTCGCCACCGTCGTCAATGACAATCTGGGGACCATTCTCAAGGGTGTTCATCAGGTGGGAACGGTACTCCTCCGGGCTGGGGTTATACCACGCGAACACCGGGATCCCCGTCTCGACCAGAGCCGCCGCCACGTCGTCCTGGGTGGACAACGGGTTGGACCCCGTGACGGTCACCTCGGCGCCGCCGGCCCACAACACTTCGGCCAGATAGGCCGTCTTCGCCTCCAGATGCACACTGACCGCTATCTTGACCCCGGCCAAGGGCCTGAACCGCTCCAGTTCCCTACGGATAGCGTTCAAAACCGGCATGTGGGCGCGCACCCAGTCGATCTTCAGGCGGCCTCCAGGTGCGAGCGCCGGATCCCGGATCGCGTATCTCATCGTTCTTTATACCTCCTGTCCGCCCCCGAGCACTCGGCGCAGGGACTCTTCAAAGGGCGGTTTCAAAACTCCGGCGTCCGTGATCAGGGCGGTAATCAGTGCGTTCGGCGTCACGTCGAAGGCCGGGTTCCAAACGCTGACTCCTTCCGGAGCAATGGGCCGCCCGCAGAAGTGGGTCAACTCCCCGGGGTCCCGTTCCTCGATGGGAATCTCCCGGCCGGAGGCGGTCCGGGGGTCGATAGTGGAGAGCGGTGCGGCCACGTAGAAGGGAATACCGTGGGCCCGGGCCAGCACGGCCAGCCCGTAAGTGCCGATTTTATTCGCCACGTCCCCGTTCGCCGCCACCCGGTCGGCACCCACAACCACCAGATCCACATCCTTTTGCGCCATCAGGTAACCGGCCACGCTGTCGGCCAACAACACGACTTCAACACCCTCACACATTAGTTCCCAGGTGGTCAGCCGGGCCCCCTGCATGAACGGGCGGGTTTCATCGGCAAAAACCTTAACCCGCTTGCCGGCCTCCCGGGCGGCACGGACCACGCCTAACGCCGTTCCGTAGCCGGCGGTGGCCAGCGCCCCCGCGTTGCAGTGGGTCAGGATCCGTGCCGGGTCGGGGACGAGTTCGTTACCGTAAGCCCCGATGCGGCGGTTGGCCTCGACGTCCTCGCGGAGGATCGCTACGGCCTCCGCCAGTAAAACCCGCCGCAGGTCGGCGGCATCCCCCGGTGTATCCGCGGCCTTCGACAGTATCCGCTCCAGCGCCCAACGCAGGTTCACGGCCGTCGGCCGGGTACCCAGCAACTCACCGGCGATCAACTCCAGGCCGCTCAGAAACGTCTCCCGGTCGCCCCCGGTTTCCAGTGCGCCCAACACCAGGCCGAACGCGGCGACCGCCCCGATGGCCGGTGCGCCCCGGACTTTCATGGTCCTGATCACCTCGGCCGCATCCCGGTAGGATTCACAGGTTACGTAGACCATCTCCACCGGCAGCCTGGTCTGGTCCAAAACGAACAACCGGTCATTCTTCCAGAATAGTGTTTCGACCCGGTTCATTCCCCGGACCCCGCGTTCACCGGTCCCCCGACCGCGTGGTGGCACAGACAGTCGCGCTCCGGTTTGATCAAGGCCACCGTCGCCGCAATCAGGGACCTGATTTTGGCGGCGTTCACCTGCATGGCTTCCACCACCTCTTCGTGGGTCAACCTGTGGGGCGAAATGCCGGACGCGAAGTTGGTCACCATGCAGATTGTGGCATAACAGATTTCGGCTTCCCGGGCCAGCACCACTTCCGGAACGCCGGTCATGCCGGCCAGGTCCCCGCCGAGGTGGCGCAGCATCCGGATCTCGGCTGGGGTTTCAAACCGCGGACCTTCGGTGGTCACGTAGGTCCCGACCGGGTGCACCGGCAGGTTCAGATTTGAAGCAGCCTGCGTCATCAGGGCCCGGAGTTCGGGACAATACGGTTCGGTCATGTCCACATGCACGACACCGTCCGGTCCCCCTTCGAAGAAGGTCTGTACCCGGCCCTTGGTGAAATCCAGGAACTGGTCACAAAAAACCAGATCCCCCGGGTTCATGTCGAGGTTCAGGGATCCAACGGCCGCGGTGGCCAGGACGCTCTTCACACCCAGTTTCTTAAGGGCTGTGATGTTGGCCCGGTAGTTCACCAGGTGCGGGGGCACCGAATGCTGCTGCCCGTGACGGGCCAAAAAGGCCACCTGCCGGCCCTGGAAACCTCCGACGTGCAGCCCTACATCTCCGTATGGGGTGCTCACCTTCTCCTCGCGCACATCGACCAGCATCTCCGGGTTGTATACGCCCGTCCCGCCGATAACGGCGATTCTCACAGTCATCTCCGCATCTCCTTCGCTTGCGGTTTTTAGCTTACGCAGCCCGGTAACTCCTATGCACCGGAATCCCAAGAACTGATTATACTGAAATAACGGGATGCGGCAGTTGAGAGGTGGAATGGGGGTAAGAGGTGCCTCCGCCTAACCGAATAGGCCGTCCACGAATTCACCGGCATTAAAATAGGATAAATCATTGATCTTTTCGCCGGTTCCCACCAGTTTGACCGGAATCTGCTGTGTGTTTCTGATTGCCACCACGATCCCGCCCTTGGCCGTCCCGTCCAGCTTGGTCAGGGCAATCCCGGTTACTCCGACGGCCTCCCCGAAAATCCTGGCCTGCGTAACCGCATTGTGGCCGGTGGTGGCATCCAGGACCAGTAACACTTCCTGCGGAGCGCCCGGCAACTCCCGGCCGATCACCCGAAACACTTTTTTCAACTCTTCCATCAGGTTGACTTTCGTATGGAGACGTCCGGCCGTGTCAACGACCAGCACGTCCTGATTGCGCGCCCGCGCCGCTTGAATGGCGTCGTATACCACGGCCGCCGGATCCGCACCCTCCCCATGCTTGATGATTGCGGTCCCGGCACGTTGGGCCCAGATGTCCAATTGCTCGATGGCCGCAGCCCGAAAGGTGTCGGCCGCCGCCACCATCACGGTCTTGCCATCTTGCCGGAGCCTGTAAGCGAGCTTCCCGATAGTGGTCGTCTTCCCGGTGCCGTTTACCCCAACCACCATGATCACCGCGGGTTTGGTTGTATCAAGATTCAGCGCGACACTTTCCTGGTCCCCAAAAATCTTCTGTATCTCCGCTTTCAGAATCGGTTTGAGCCGGGTGGGATCGTCCAACTTACGCGCTTTCATTTCGTCCCGAACCCGCTGCACCAGCTCCAGGGAAGTCTCCACGCCGACGTCGGACTGGATGAGAATCTCCTCCAGTTCCTCGTAGAGTGCCTCGTCTACGGTCATCCGCCCGTAAACCAAGCCATCCACCTTCTCAGCCAAGACCTCGCGGGTCTTGGTCAGGCTTTTCTTCAGCTTGCTGAACAAGCCCATCGGCATCCTCCTAGAAGGTGTGTCCGGGATTCAGAAATCCGACCAGTGCCTCCTTGGCGGCGTGCTGTTCGGCTTCTTTCTTGGTGCGTCCGGTGCCCCGGCCCAGGACTCTCCCCCTGTAGACCACGCCGGCCGTAAAAACCTTGCTGTGGTCCGGACCTTCCTCGTTAATGATCACATATCTCAACGGCTCGGGAGACTTTTTCTGCAACAGTTCCTGCAACCGCGTCTTGTAGTCGGATTCCCCTTTCCCGGCGAGAGTATCGGTGATCAGGGGCCCCAGCTTGTCCAGGGTGAACCTACGGGTCACCTCCAATCCCTGGTCAAGGTATAACGCTCCCAGGAACGCTTCAAATGCATCGGCGAGAACGGAAGCCCGCTCCCGGCCACCCGATAGTTCTTCACCGCGCCCCATCCGCAGGTAGTACCCCAGGTCAAGCTCGCGAGCCACCTGAGCCAGCGTCGGTTCGCAAACAACGGCGGCCCGGATCTTGGTGAGCTCACCCTCGGCGGCATCCGGCAACCGCCGGTACAAGTGTTCACTGACCACAATTTCGAGCACCGCGTCACCCAGGAACTCAAGCCGCTGATTGTGACGTTCGCCCGGCTGTTCGTAACTGTAAGAACTGTGGGTCAACGCTTCCCTCAACAACTGCTGTTCCCGCCAGAAGAGACCGCTTTTCTGCTGCACTTCAGCCAGACCCGGAAATTGAGCCATTGCCCTCACTCACCACCGTACCTTTGGAAAACCAGGGTGGCGTTGTGCCCGCCAAAACCAAAACCGTTCGAAAGACACACCCCGACCTCGGCCTTCCGGGAAACGTTCGGTACGTAGTCCAGATCACATTCAGGGTCCGGATTCTCGTAATTGACCGTCGGGGGGATAATGCCTCTTTGCAGGACCAGGGAACACACCACC
Organism: Desulforudis sp.; assembly: GCA_014859075.1. Taxonomy (GTDB): domain Bacteria; phylum Bacillota; class Desulfotomaculia; order Desulfotomaculales; family Desulforudaceae; genus Desulfopertinax. The sequence goes on along the minus strand of JACUUW010000298.1, from coordinate 4,165 downwards.
CCTTCCAGTCCTCCGGCCGCACCCAAAAGGTGCCCGGTCATTGACTTGGTGGAGCTTATCGCCAGGTCAGCCGCCGCGGGTCCAAAGACCTTCTTGATGGCCAGCGTTTCCACCCGGTCGTTCAGAGAGGTCGAGGTACCATGGGCGTTGATGTAATCCACGTCTCCCGGCTCCAGTCCCGCGTCTTTAAGGGCCGCCTGCATGCAAAGGGCGGCGCCCTTTCCTTCGGGGTCGGGAGCGGTGATGTGGTAGGCGTCGCAACTGGTTCCGTAGCCGATTATCTCGGCGTAGATTCGTGCCCCCCGGTCCAGGGCGTGTTCCAGACTCTCCACCACCAGGATCCCACAACCCTCAGACATCACAAATCCATCCCGCTGAGCATCAAAGGGGCGGGAAGCCTTCTCCGGTTCTTCGTTGCGCGCCGAGGTAGCCTTCATCGCACAAAACCCGGCCAGCGCCAGCGGCGTGACCGAAGCCTCGGTACCTCCCGTGATAATCAGGTCCGCGTCCCCGCGCTCGATCACCCTGAACGCGTCCCCGATAGCGTGGTTACTCGAGGCACAGGCGGTGACCACCGTGGTATTCGGCCCGCACAACCCGTAGGTAAGCGCAATCTGCCCGGCAGCCATATTGCCGATCATCATCGGGACGAACAAAGGACTGACCCGGTCCGGGCCCCGTTCCATCAGGACCCGGGCCTGATCCTCGAAGGTGTGGATACCACCGATTCCCGAACCCACAATCACCCCGGCGCGTTCCCGCCTGACCCGGGTCAGCTCCAATCCCGCATCCTCGATGGCCATCCCGGCCCCGGCAACCGCAAATTGGGCATAGCGGTCCATCCGCCGCGCTTCTTTCCGTTCAATGTAGTTTGTCGCTTCAAATTCGGGGACTTCACCGGCAATTTGCGTCTTGAACTTGGAGGTATGGAACGACTGAATTTTTCTGATGCCCGAACGCCCCGCGATAAGGGCTGACCAACAGGATTCCAGCCCGATACCCAAAGGCGTGATCACGCCCATACCGGTGATGACCACGCGTGGCCGCAACAATAGCACCTCCCAGGGGAAAGAAACCAAGCTCGACCCTAACTCCGTTCGTTGATATAGGTCACGGCGTTAGCTACGGTACGGATTTTCTCCGCGTCCTCGTCTGGAATCCGTATATCAAAAGCCTCTTCAAAGGCCATCACCAACTCCACCAAGTCCAGGGAATCGGCACCTAGATCATCCACAAAAGTAGCCTCCGCGGTGACCTCTTCTTCATCCACCCCCAGTTGCTCGACAATCAGTGCCTGTACTTTTTGGAACGTATCGGCCATCTCAACTGTCACCCCCTTTCAAGTCTAATACGCCGATAACAATAGGAGCGTACCTCTATATAGCCATTCCTCCGTCGACGGCGATCACCTGTCCGGTCACATAACCGGCTGCCTCGCCGCCCAGAAAAGTCACCACCGCCGCCACATCGTCCGCCGTCCCAAACCTTCCTAGCGGGATCTCCGCCTGCATCCGGTCCCGAACCTCTTGGGACAACTCCTTCGTCATCTCGGTCAGGATAAAGCCTGGTGCGACCGCATTTACCGTTATGTTGCGGGAACCGACCTCGCGGGCCACCGACTTGGTGAATCCGATCAGCCCGGCCTTGGCCGCCGCATAGTTGGCCTGACCAGCGTTGCCGCGCAACCCGATCACCGAAGAGATGTTGACAATCCGGCCGTACCGGGCTTTGAGCATATGCCGGAGTACCGCCCTGGTGATGTTGAACGCACCCTTAAGATTGACGTTCAGCACGGCGTCCCAGTCCTCATCCTTCATGCGCATCACTAAATTGTCCCGCGTGATCCCGGCATTATTCACGACGATGTCGAGGCGCCCAAACTCATCCACCCCGGCTTGGACCAGGTTGGCCGCCTCTTCCGGACGAGACACATCGGCTTGGAACAAGAGCACCCGGGGAGCCCCGGTTCTTAAGGCCTCATCCGCCACTTCTTGCCCGGCCCGCGCATTACGCACATAGTTGATCACCACGTTCGCACCCGCTCCGGCAAAGGCCAGGGCCACCGCCCGGCCGATGCCGCGCGAGGCTCCGGTCACCAAAGCTGTCCTGCCGTCAAGATTCATTCTAGCCAACCTCCTCCAGTCGCGCAAGAAGTTTTTGCAGCGAAGCCCCGTCCTCCACGTTCAAAACGCTACCGTCGGTGAAAATCTTCTTCATCAAACCGGACAGGACTTTCCCCGGACCTACCTCCACGAATACTCCAACCCCCATTTCCACCAGGCAGCGCATCCCTTCCTCCCAACGTACCGGGCTGTATATTTGTCGGACTAACGCCGCCCGCACCTCATCCGCTTTGCGGAGGAAGGCCCCGTTTACGTTAGCCACCACCGGAATAGCCGGATTCCGTATTTGAACGGCGTCGAGAGCCTGGGCCAACCGCTCACCGGCGCCACGCATGAGTGAAGAATGAAAAGGTCCGCTGACCGCAAGCGGCACACACCGTTTGGCCCCCGCCCGTTTCGCCAGTCCGACGGCCTCCTCGAGCGCCCGCATTTCACCGGCCAGGACCACCTGTCCCGGACAGTTGAAGTTAGCCGGGTTGATGACTCCGATCCGGCCGGCCTCGGCCGCAATCCCAACCACCGTTTCCTGGTCCAGACCCAGAATCGCCACCATTCCCCCTGTCCCCAGGGGAACGGCCTCTTGCATCAACTGCCCGCGGCGGCGCACCAGAAGCAGAGCGTCCTCAAAGGAAAACGCTTTGGCGATGACGAGAGCGGTATACTCTCCCAGACTATGACCGGCCAACACATCGGGTTGAATTCCCTTGTCACGCATGACCTCCGCGCAGGCAACGCTCATCGCCAACACCGCGGGTTGCGTGTTGACCGTCTTCTGCAATTCCTCCTTGGGCCCTTCAAAGCAAAGCCGGCTCAGTGGAAAACCCAGGACTTCGTCAGCGCGGTTGAACACACGGCGTACCGCAGGGTAATGCTGATACAGGTCCGCGCCCATGCCCACATACTGCGACCCTTGACCGGGAAAGAGAAAAGCCTTGGTCATCTCTCGTTTTCTCCCGTCCGACCCATCCGTCGCAGTATCTCTCGCGCTTCCAGCACCAGTTCCCTGATGATTTCCCGCGCTGGTTTGATCTCCCGGACCATGGCCGCGACTTGTCCAGCCATAACCGAACCGTACTCAACGTCCCCATTCACCATCGCCGCCCTTAGTTTGCCCACGCCCAACTTTTCGAGTTCTTCAACGGGAGCCTGCCTGGCCTCCAGTTCGTCGAACTGCCGGGTGAGTTTATTCCGCAGACACCGCACCGGATGCCCGGTCAGGCGCCCGGAAACCACTGTGTCCCGATCCCTGGCCTCCAGGATCCTTTCCTTCACTTTTGGGTGCACCGTGCATTCCTCGGCGCAAATGAACCGGGTACCCATCTGCACACCCGCGGCCCCCAGGGCAAGTGCGGCGGCGATGCCCCGGCCGTCACCAATGCCGCCGGCGGCAATCACCGGAATATCAACGGCATCCACGATTTGGGGCACCAGGACCATGGTGGTCAATTCCCCGATATGGCCGCCCGATTCCATGCCCTCCGCAATCAGCGCGTTCACCCCGGTCTGTTCAAGCCGCCGGGCCAACGCTACCGACGGAACAACCGGGATCACCCGGGTGCCCACCTCCTGAAGTTCGGAGATATATTTGCCCGGATTTCCGGCTCCGGTGGTAACAACCACAACCCTTTCCTCAACAACAACCCGCATGACCTCCTCGGCAAACGGGGAAAGCAGCATTACGTTAACGCCGAAAGGTCTGTCGGTAAGTGTTTTCGCCGCGCGGATGTGTTCCCGTACCCAATCCGGCGGCGCTTGCCCGGTGCCAATGATCCCAAGCCCACCGCCATTGGAAACCGCCGCCGCCAGTCTCGCGTCCGATACCCAGGCCATACCGCCCTGCAAAATAGGATAATCAATGCCCAGCAATTCACAAAGTTCCGTTTGCAGCATTCTCCAGACAACCTCCCTTAAACAGCCGGTTCTGAAGTCCCCCGGTCTTCCAAACTGTACCAGCGCATTGCGGCCGCCGCCCAAGTGAGTCCAGCGCCGAAACCGACCATGACCACCCGGTCACCGTCGGTCAACCGGCCGGAACGCACCGC
>JACUUW010000199.1 GCA_014859075.1 Desulforudis sp. | reverse complement strand
GTGAGCACGTGTACCGGCCGCATACCCAGGCTTAAAACGAACTCCGTCAACCCCATGAGAATATCCGGATCGCCGAAGATGGCCACTTTTTTACCGTAAAAGTGGTGGTGGTTGTCGGTGATCACGTCCACCAGCTGACCGCGCTCCTCTTCCAGTTCGTAAGGTACTTCCTGGACGAACTGACTCCGTAACGTCATTAACAAATCATCGGTGGCCTTGATCCCAATCGGCGTTTTGAGAGTGATCGCCGGCACCCGGCAGTTCCGCTCCAGCAGGTGGGCGGCGTCTCTTGAAGCGTAATCACCCAGGGCAATGGTCAGCTTGGAGTTGCCCGAGTCGCGGATATCCGCCACTTTGGCACCGCCGGCGGGGAACATGTGAAACTTGCCGGTCATGGGGGAGTCCAGCACCCCGGAAGTGTCCGGGAACATGATAAACTTGACCCCCATCTTGCCCGCCAGCCGCTTGATTTCCCGCATGTCCCCGGGATTGACGAAACCGGGGATGATGTTCACCTGCTCCTTTTTCTCGTCCGTAGTCGCTTCCGCCAAGTACTTAACCATGCCCTTGACCATGTTGGAGAAGCCGGTAATATGCGAGCCCTGGTAGCTGGGCGTGTTGGCATGGATCACCAGCTTGCCCTCGGGGACCTCGGCGGACTTGATGATGGTGGGTATGTCATCGCCGATGGTCTCCGACAGGCAGGTGGTGTGTACCGCCATGACCTCGGGGTTATAGACGGAAAACACGTTCTTGATGGCGGTTTTCAGGTTGCCGCCGCCCCCGAACACCGAGGCGCCCTCGGTAAAGGAACTGGTGGTGGCCATCACCGGCTCCCGGAAATGCCTGGTCAGGTGCGAACGGTGATAGGAGCAGCAGCCCTGGGAACCGTGGCTGTGGGGCATACAACTGTGAATGCCCAGGGCGGCGTACATGGCCCCGATGGGCTGGCAGGTCTTGGCGGGGTTGATCACCCCACCGGTGCGTTTAATGATCTCCTTCGGTGTGGAATCCAACATTTTATGCTCCTCCTTCCTCAACGCATGTCTCAGCCGTGCATTGCTCAATGGTGCCCTCCAGCAGCGGCTGATCCTTCCACGGCGGCACGATGAAGTTCCAGGTGGGGGTGGCGAATCCCATGGCCACGTCCCGGGCAAAATTTACGGCGCCGCGGAAGCCCGCATAGGGCCCGCTGTAATCGTAGTTGTGCAACTGCTTGACGGGAATGCCCATCTTCTGCGGGACATACTTGTCCTTGATCCCCGAGGAAAAGATGTCGGGTTTCAGGATCCTGATAAACTCCTCGGTTTCATAATGGTTCAGGTCGTCTACCACGATACTGCCGTCCTGCATGTCATCAATCATGCCCTTGTAATTGCTTAAAGGGATGGTTTTCTGCAGTTCTTCCATTCTTTCAGCCGGTATTTTCAACCGGTAACGCTGCTCGTCCGGGGTGACGCGCAGGTCGGGAATGTTTTTGCTGTCCGCATCGGTCTTGAGGTGCGGCAGCACGTCCCGGCCTTCGTAATCGTCCCGGTGGGCGAACTCGTAGCCCGCCAGCACCGTGGTTACACCCAATTCCTCGTACAGGCCTTGGTAATGGTGGCCGCGGGAACCGCCCACAAAACAGAAAGCGGTTTTACCCGCGGAAATTTTCTTGTACGGTTCCAGCTGCGGTTCGATTTCCGCCAGTTCCTTTTCGATGACCTCCTCGGTGCGCTTAATCAGGGTCTCGTCGCCGAAGTACAGGGCCATGTTACGCAACGACTCAATCATCGCCCGAATACCGACGAAGTTCACTTTCAACCACGGTGTGCCGTATTTTGTTTCCAGCATGGTGGCGATGTAGTTGATGGACCGGTGGCACTGCACCAGGTTCAGCTGCGCCACGTGGGCGTTCTTAAGCTTCTCGTAAGAGCCGTTTCCGGTCATCACCACCTGGATCTCGTAACCGATCGCGTTCAGGACCCGTTCAACTTCCCAGCTGTCGCCGCCGATGTTGTACTCGCCCAGGATATTGATGGTATACTTGCTGGGCGGCTCCTCCCAGTCGCCCTCACCGACGATATTCTCCATCAGGCCGTTATTGGCGATGTGGTGGCCGGCGGACTGGCTGACCCCCTTGTATCCCTCGCAACTATACGCCGTGATGTTCAGGCCGTGTTTAGCCCGGGCCGCCTTAGCCACCGCCTGGATATCGTCACCGATCAGGCCCACCGGGCAGGTGGCGGAGATGGTGATCGCGTTAGGCTTGAATATTTCCACCACCTCGTCGATCATGCGGGTCAGTTTCTTTTCGCCGCCGAAAACGATGTCGCTTTCCTGGATGTCGGTGGATACGCAGTAGGCCAGGAAGTTTTTCTGCGGGTCGTCCGTCCGGGCTTTATTGCGCCGGGTGAGCCAACTGTAGTAACCGCACCCGACGGGCCCGTGTACGATATGCACCATGTCCTTGAGCGGGCCGAGCACCACGCCTTTACAGCCGGCGAAAGCGCAGCCGCGGTTGGTAAGGATCCCCGGGATGGTCCGGGTATTAGCCTCGATCTTCTGGTCCTCCAGGGTGAGGTCCCTGATCAGAATGTGTTTTTTACGGTTGCGCTTCACCTTGGCGGGGTACTTATCGAAAATCTCCGTGAGCATTTTTTCGTTGACAGTCAAATTAACCGCCCCCTTCAATACTAATGACCGCTATATTGCGGCCTCGCCCCGTTCGCCGGTCCTTAGCCGCACGGCGTCCAGAACGGGGCCGATGAATATCTTGCCGTCTCCCTTGTTGCCTTCCTTATTAGTGCTGATGATGGTGTTCACCACTCGGTCAACCTCGTTGTCCTGGACCAGGATGGTGAGCATGCGCTTGGGGATGAGCCGACTGCCCTGGGACAGGCTTTCGGTAACGATACCGGCTATTTCCTCGATGGCGCCCATCTGGTCCAGTATTGACAGGTCCACGTGAATCTTGCCCCGGCCCATCACTTTCATGGCGTGCAGTCCACAAACCCCGATATCGGCCAGGGCTTTTTTGGTGACGTTGACCTTGTTCATCCGAATAATGGCGATAATCTCCTTCATGGTGGTCCTCCTTTCGACCGCTTAAAGGCCTTTGGTGCCGATGCTGATCGTATATGCCTCTTCCACCGGAGTGACGAAAATCTTGCCGTCGCCGAAGGCGCCCTTTTCCCCGGTCTTGGCGTACTTGGCAATGATGCTGATCACGTCTTCCTGATCCTTCTCGTCCTGTACCACCAACATCAACATATCCTTGGGGATTTCGTCGTAAACCACTTCGCCCACTTTCACGCCCCGCTGTTTGCCGCGGCCCACCACGTCAATCCGGGTTACCGCCGGAAATCCGGCGCTGTTCAGTTCGGCCAGGATGGTGTTGGTTTTTTCAAAACGGACAATGGCTCTGATCATTAACATGGGTGATCAAATCCTATA
>JACUUW010000198.1 GCA_014859075.1 Desulforudis sp. | reverse complement strand
GCGATTACCCGCTATGAGCACGGTCTGAACGGTGAGGGACGCATCCTGGTTCGACCGTCGGGCACCGAACCCCTGGTGCGGGTCATGGCCGAGGCGCGGAACGAGACCATTCTGAATAAGGTGGTGGAAGAACTGGCCCAGGTCGTGGAGAACATCGACCGGGAGCTGGCCCGGGCCGCAATTTAAACGATTAGTTAGTAAACTATTAACCAAAAACTGAATACCATAGCGCCAGACCCCGTATGGTGCCTGGCACCATACGGGGTGACGAGGGGGAGGCTTATCGAAAGATTCGGCGGATGCCTCCCGGCCAGGTCACGGCCGTTAACGGCACCACAAAACCGTAGGGTAACCTGCGGGACAAAAGTGCCCAGTGATCGAAGGCAAAGCAAAAATAGAGCCGGGGGATAAGTATGTCTTTTCCCTGTCGGCCTTGTTAAAATGCCGTGCTCCCTGCCGGCATTTTTTATTTGAATCAGGGCCGAAGGACAGAACCATGAATGAACACGAATGGATATAAGGGGTCACTGAATTCTACAGGAGGTTTCACATATGTGTGGTATCGTAGGTTACACCGGTCATCGGGAAGCGGTGCCCGTTCTGATCGACGGGCTGCGCCGGCTTGAATACCGCGGTTATGACTCAGCCGGGATCGTCGTTCCGGAAAACGGGGGCCTGGTCCTTGAAAAGCGGGCGGGCACCCTCGACGTACTCGAACAGGCCCTCAGTAATTCCCGTTTTCCAGCTACTTCCGGGATCGGACACACCCGCTGGGCGACGCATGGCGCGCCCACCGACGTCAACGCCCATCCCCACACCGACTGCGGCGGGCGTTTCGCGGTTGTGCACAACGGCATCATTGAAAACTATCGCCAGCTGCGGAACTGGCTGAAAGCCGAGGGGCACGTCTTTAAATCGGATACCGACACCGAGGTGCTGCCCCACCTGATCGAACATTATTACCGGGATGACCTCTACCAGGCCGTGCGCCGGGCGCTGGAACAAATTGAGGGTAGCTTCGCCGTCCTGACTCTGGTCACCACCGAGCCGGGCCGGTTGATCGTCGCCCGCCGGGACAGCCCACTGGTTGTCGGTCTGGGTGAGGGGGAGAACTTCATCGCCTCGGACATTCCGGCCCTCCTCACTTACACCCGGGATACCTACCTGTTGAACGACGGGGAAATGGCCGAAGTGACCCCGGATTTCATCAAGGTTTCCGACCTTAACGGCAACCCGGTGCACAAGGAAATCTTCTGCGTCAACTGGGAATGTGAACAGGCTGAAAAGGGCGGCTATGAGCACTTCATGCTCAAAGAGATCCACGAACAGCCCCGCGCCCTGCGGGACACCCTGCGCGGCCGGATTGACCAGGACGGCCGGCGGGTGGTGCTTAAAGAACTGAACGTAGACCCCGACACCGTCCGGAATCTGAAGAAAATCTTTATCACCGCCTGCGGCACGGCCTTCCACGCCGGCGTGGTCGGGAAATACATCATCGAAAAAATGACCCGGATCCCGGTGGAAGTCGATATCGCCTCGGAGTTCCGTTACCGTGACCCGCTCATCAATCCCGGAGACCTGGTGGTCGTCGTCAGCCAGTCCGGCGAAACCGCCGACACCCGGGCGGCGCTGCGTGAGGCCCGCCGCCGCGGCGCTCACGTCATCGCCATCACCAACGTGGTCGGCAGCTCGGTCGCCCGTGAGGCCGACGATGTGCTCTACACCTGGGCCGGACCCGAAATCGCCGTGGCTTCCACCAAGGCTTACATCACCCAACTGGCGGCCTTCTACCTGCTGGCCCTCTGGCTGGCCGGGGAACGCGGCACCCTTCCGGATGACGAGCGGGAAGCCATTCTGCACGCTCTCCGGGAAATCGACACCGGCGTGAGCACCCTGCTGGCCGACGCGGACCAGATCGCCGCCCTGGCCCAACGCTACAAAGATCAGCACGGTCTTTTCTTCATCGGTCGCGGCCTGGACTTTGCCGTTGCGATGGAGGGCAGCCTGAAGCTGAAGGAGATTTCCTACATCCACGCTGAGGCCTATCCCGCCGGCGAACTGAAACACGGCACCCTGGCCCTGATCACCGAGGGTGTACCGGTTATCGCCCTGGCCACCCAACCGGACCTGTTTGAAAAGGCGCTCAGCAACGTTAAGGAAGTCAAGGCCCGCGGCGCCGAAGTGGTCGCCCTCACCTTCGAAGGCCACCACGACATTGAGGACTTGGGCGACCACCTGGTCTACCTGCCGGCCACGCACCCGGTCCTGGCGCCGATCCTGGCCGTCGTCCCGCTGCAGCTGTTTGCCTACTACGCCGCCATCGCCCGTGGCTGCTCGGTCGATAAACCACGCAACCTGGCCAAGAGCGTCACGGTTGAGTAACATAGCAAGAATCATTAAAATTTTTTTACTCGACAATCTATCGTAGTTTGGATATAATACTATCAGAAGGAGTGATTTTTATGAAAATTAAACCGTCAACATCATTAAGGAATGAATACACGCAGATTTCCGAGCTTGCGAGGATTTCCGGGGAGCCGATCATCATCACAAACAAGGGCGAAGCTGACATCGTTATTATGAGTATGGACGCCTATGATGAAAGGGAAAAAATGTTTCGTCATCGGGACAAGATATATGAGGCTGAAATTGCGCGCCTGAGCGGAGAGCCTACATTTACTCCGGAGCAGGTTCACACAGAATTGGATGCTCTTTATGCCGCCGCTGAAAAATAAGGTAATATATCTCAGGCCAGCCAGAGAGGATATTTTAGATATAGCCAGGTTTCATCTTGAGAAAGTCGGTGTAAATTCCGCGAGAAAAATCACCGGCGAGATTGAAGAAACTATCGGTCGCCTGGCAGATTTCCCGCTGATGGGTCCGATACATCCTGACCCTGTGCTTGCAGCAAATGGATATCGGAAGTTGGTTGTTTCCCATCCTTATGTATGTGTTTACAAATTATTTGATGACGGGGTATACATCTACCGCATCGTCAACGGTAGGATGGATTACCCGAGATTGTTGAAATGAGAACCTTATTATTATCACTCAACAGCAACGGCGGGTAAATTGAAGCCAAGGAGTTGAGGTTGTCTCAACTCCTTAAACTTTTATTGACCCAACAATCTTCAAAAAACATTTCCAAAGCCGTTGACAAACGACCATTATTTGATGCTATAATCAACGTAGACAAATATCCTGCGCGAGACCAATTTGTCAACAAGGGGGTGGTTGGAAAGTGATTGGGGATCGCATGCGTCAGGCCCGCTTGAGTGTTGGTTTGACCCTGGAAGAAGTGGTGGAACGGCTGGGGCACATTATTACCAAGCAGGGACTGTCTAAATATGAGAACAACAAAAGCATTCCGAAACCGGATTTTTTGGCCCGGCTGGGGGAAGTGCTGGGCGTTAAAACGGCTTATTTCCTTTATGAGCCACGGGTGCAGATAAAGTGG
>JACUUW010000197.1 GCA_014859075.1 Desulforudis sp. | reverse complement strand
TGGTCGCGCCTGGTCGGCAAAGGCCTGGGGCTGGAGTACGATTTTTTCAACCTGGGGTTGAAAGAACTGGTCAAGGTGCGCCGCACGGCGGACGTCACCCCGGTGATCCGGGAGATGCGCATGGTCAAGGACCAGACCGAGATCGACTTCATCCGGGAAGCCTGCCGTATCGCGGATGCGGCGATGGCGGCCATCCTGCCGCTGATCCGTCCCGGGATGACCGAACGTGAGGTGTCGGGCCTCTTCGACCGAAGGGCGAAGGCCGGCGGAGCCGAGGAAACCAAGGCCCGGGTCCGGGCCGGCAAACGTACGGCCCTGGCTCTTAGCCGGTGGATGGGCGGGAAGGTGTTCGAAGGGCCGCTTCTGATCAACTACGGGGCCCGGGTCAGGGGCTTCTGGTCGGACATCACCCGCACCTTTTACCTCGGTCGACGGCCCGACCCCCTGTTTGCCGAAGTCTACTCCCTGGTGCTCGACGGTCTCCACCAAGGGGTGGCGCAGCTACGGACCGGTCGGAGTATTTACGAAGTGGAGCGCGCCGTCCGGCGGGTTTTCGCGACGGCGGGCCACGAAGAGTACATGGTCTACACCGCCGGACACGGCATCGGGCTGGAAATCCACGAGCACCCGGTGTTGAGCCTGCCCCCGGAAGCACCGGAAGATATGCCCGAATTGCCCGACTGGTCCGATTCGGCCAGGATGTACAGGGCCCTGGTGGACATGATTGCACCGGACGCGGCGGGAGGTCCATGTTTCCAGAACGGGCAGACCTTCGCCGTGGAACCCGGAATATACCTGGAGCGGCTGGGGGTCCGGATCGAAGATATGGTATTGGCCGGTGCGGAAGCGGAGTTCCTTTCTACCTTCCCCCGCCGGCTCGAGGACGTGGTCATCGGTTGAAAATCGGAAAAATAGGATGGAATGGACGCAGTCACGCGTTAAAATAAGTGGAGGGGGTTGGTAGGATGGCCGGTCGGGCCAAGGTCGGGGGAGCGAAAGAGGCACCGGGAAAAGCGCGGGATCAATCGGCGCCGGACGAGAAACCGGAAGTCCGGGGCTCGACGCTCGACGGCAAGACCTGGATCCGCTATTCCATCAGCATCTGGGACGACGTCGTGAAAAGTCCGGAGGAACGGCGCTATGATCACCCGGCCATGTTTCCGACGGCGCTTACCGACCGCTTGATCGAGCTGTTCGGCCCGGCCCGGGGCGGAGTGGTCCTCGATCCTTTCGCCGGGAGCGGAAGCACACTGTGTTCGGCCTACCGGCACGGCTACCGGTCCCTTGGTTTCGAGCTGTCTGAAGAATACACCGACCTGGCGCGCCGCAGGCTGGCGGAACTGGGAGCGGTCCCCGGCGAGCCGCACTACCCGCGCCTCATCCGGGGCGACAGCCGGCGGCTGCCGGAATACGTCGCCCCCACCTCCGTCGGTCTGTGTGTAACCTCGCCGCCGTACTGGGACATCCTGAACCAGCGCCGCACGGCCGACCGGAAGTCCATCCGCAACTACGGCGCCGAACCGCGGGACCTCGGCCGCATCGCCGGCTATGACGCGTTTCTGGACGCCCTGCGGGAGGTTTTCGCCCGGGTTTTCGACTCCCTCGTATCCCGGGCCTACTGCGTGGTGGTCGTGATGGACGTGCGGAAAAAGGCCGACTTTTTCCCGCTGCACATGGACGTTACGCTGAAACTGAAGGAGGTCGGCCTTGTGCTTGACGATATCATCATCTGGGACCGCCGCCAGGAATATAACCACTTGCGCCCCCTGGGTTATCCCCACGTTTTCCGGGTGAACAAAGTGCACGAGTTCATCCTGATTTTCCAGAAACGGGTGTGAATTCCCACACCCCAAAGTCCCCCTGTTCAAAGTAGCGGACGAGTTCCAGCCCGGCCACGGCGGCCTCGGCCGTCAGGTCCGCGCGGAGGAAGTCCTTGTAGTGGCTGCGCTCCAGCCACTCGACAAAGGCGTAGCGGAACCGGTACCGGCCGGGAGCGTAGTCGATGACCACGACCCGCTCGGTGGCCAGTCCGGCCAAGGTGGCCAGCAGCAGCGGCCGATCGACTCCGGGAAGGACGTGCAGCAGGAAAGCGGCGAACACGTAGTGGTGCGTGCCGTAGGCGTCCGGGGACAGGTCGAAGGCGTTGTCCCGCCGCAAAGTGACGTTGGTCAATCCGCGGTCGGCAAGCTTTTTGGCGGCGCGGGCCAGCATTTTGGGGGCGAAGTCCACGGACACCACCTGTTGGGTCATCCGGGCCAGGACGGCCGTGAGGTTGCCGGTGCCGCAGCCGACCTCCAGCACCGACTTGTCGGGTTCGATTTCCAGCCGCCGCACGATCTTCCGGTACGCCCTCGCGTTGTACGCGGCGAACAGGTCGTAGACCGGCACGATCCGGTCGTAGAAGCCAAGCGGGGTCTGTCCGGTATTTCTCAATGTTTTCTACCCCCTGTAGACTTCACGGCGGGCCTTTCCCGCTTGGTGCCGTTCTTGCCGGATTCGGTATGAGCCCTTTCGGTTCCTGCCAGGCTCGGGCCGGATGTACCGATCGCCGAAATTTTCGGTGAACCTGTTCCCGGCGGCGGGCGTCATGTCTCCAAAAGAAGCTTGCCGCGTCCGCAGAGATTTGCCAAGCTTTTGCCGGAAACAGCAGGAAATTGAGCCTCTGCTTTGGAAACAATGTGGCATGACCAATGTACATCATCCCGACAACCACGAGGCAATCCGGCTGCTTTTTGAACTCTTCGCACAGCGGGTCCTGGCCGCCGCTTATTATGTCGTGCGTGACCAGGTCCTGGCGGAAGACATCATGCAGGAGACCTTCGCCACCGCCATGCAAAAGCTCGACCAGTTACGGGATCCCGACAAGGCGGGAGCCTGGCTGTGCCGGATCGCCGTTAACAAGGCGCATACCCAAATGAGGAAGAAAAATAAGACCGTACCCATCAACATGCCCCTCGTGATCCCGGACGATACCGGCGAGACACTGCTCCTCCGGGAGGAAACCGAGCAGTTGCACCGGGCGCTGGATGCACTTAATCAGGACTACAAGCTGGTCGTTTATCTTAGATACTACCGGGAAATGAGTGTGAAGAAGATCGCGGAGGTCCTGGAAATACCGGAGGGCACGGTGAAGTCACGCTTGCGCCGGGCCCGCGAACTGGTCGGCGGCTACTACCGCCGCAAGGTAGGGGTGGGTGATGTTTGAGCAGGAAGACCGCGCCGACAAGATTCTGAGGGAATACGTGCGGGAGCGCATGCGGGACTTCAACCCGCCGGGTACGCCGGAGCTTTGGGAGCGGTTTGCGAAAACCCGCCTGCAGCAGCGCCGGGGCTTCAACCGCGCCTGGCCGGCGGTGTGCTACGCGGCGGCCGTGGCCGCGCTCTTACTGGTGGTTACCGGGGTGAGCTTCCTGGCGGTGCCGGAACAGGTGCGCGCCGTCGGACAGAAAATCGTGGTCGTCA
>JACUUW010000196.1 GCA_014859075.1 Desulforudis sp. | reverse complement strand
AGCGGCCGATGGCCTCCTCGTCGTGGAGAACCGCGACCGCCTTTTCCTGCTCCCGGGTAAGCTCCAGAATCCGCCGGGCCAGCTCCAGTTGCTTCCTTGCCAAACCGACGTTTTCCGACCCCGGGTCCTGTTCCACGTTTGCGGAGGCTGTCCGGTCATTGTTCACGCTGGCGATACTCCTTAGAGATCCGGAGCCGGTTTCGGCGTCAGAGCCTGGATCCAGGTCTCCCGGAGTTCCTCGACCATCCGGCCCGCTTCAGCCAGGATCTCCCGGTCCTTCTTGAGGTTGGCCTGCACCAGTCGCTCGCCGATGTAGTCGTACAGGGCGTCCAGGTTTTGGGCGATCTCGTAGTCCGGATTCAGCGTGCCGCGCAGGTAGGCGAGAATATCCTGGACCTTGACGAGGGTGTTGTGCGCCCCCTCGATGTCCTTGTTTTCTAGTGCTTTGTCCGCCTGTTTAATGAACTTCACGGCGCCGTTCAAGAGCAGGATCAGGAGCTTCTCCGGCTTGGCGTTCAAGATGGCATTCTGCTGATACTGTGCATATGGGCTGTTCACAGCCACTGTGTCCCCTCCTCATATTGGTTATCCGGTACAGCCCCCCGGCTTCGGTTTCTTATTCTGAATTCTATCCCTGATACGTGCCGCCGCCGAACTGTTGCATCAGCCACATGCTCTGCGTGTTCATCTGGTTGATCGCCCGCTCCAAGGCGGTGAACTGCTTCCAGTACCGGTCTTCCAGCCGTTCCAATCGTGCTTCCGCCCGGTGCACCCGCTCGTCCAGGCCGCTGATCTGGCGGCCCAGCCAGCTCGGGTCGTAGGAGGAAGTGTACGTCGACGACCCCGCCTGGGCGGTGACCCGCTTGACGGCCGTGTCCAGGTAGCCGTACAGCCGGTGGCCGATGCCCTGTTCCTCCGTGGTTGCGCCGCTCTGGTTGAAAAGCTTCGCCACGTCCGCAGGGTCCTGCTCGATGGCGTTGCGGAGCTTGGCCTCGTCGATGATCAGCTTGCCCTGGTCCGCGAAGCTGCCGACCGTGATGCCGATGTGCATCAGGTGGTTCAGCGACTCGTCCAGACCGGCGACCGGAGAGAAGACATCCGCCCGCATCCGGTTCACGATGCCGCTCAGGATGGTGTCGTGGCGCAGCAGGCCGCTCCGTGCCTTCTGCTCCCACTGGTCGATTTGCCGCTCGGTCATGTTGTCCCGGGCCGGGTCGTCGTCCAGGAGGGGGAGGTAGTCGCGGAAACGCTCCTCCTGCAGCTTGCCGTTGATCAGGTCCAGCAGCTTGTTGTACTCGTCGATGAAGTTCTTGATCTGCTGGAACACCGCGTCGGTGTCCCCCCGGACCGTGACCGTGCTGGATCCTGCGGCTTTTAAGCTGAAGTTCACATCGTTCAGGGTGAAGATGTTGCCGGCCCGTTCGATGGTCATGCCGTTCACCGTGGCTTGGGCGTTGGTCCCGCCCTGCTCAATCTCGGCCTCGCCTGCAACGTTTCCGAGTTGCAGTGCCTGGGCCAGGAACCCGATCTCTTGGCCTTCGCCGTCCAGGTCCAGTCCGATTTCGTAACCGCCGGCGTTGTTGTCTCCCGTGTGTTTCGTCGAAATCGAGACCATGTCGGCGGTGGCGTCATAAAAGACGGTCAGCTTGAGTTCGCCGGCGTTGTTGATGTCGGCCAGCACCTCATTCAGGCTCTTCTGCGTGGCGTCCACGACGAACGTGTTGTTGTTGGTGGTTCCATCCTGGTTGTAGGTGGTCAGACTGAATTCGAAAGTCTTGGTCTCGGGATCAATCGTCCAGGAATCGTCAAACTTTTCCAGTTCGTACTGTGACCACAAGGTGGCGTCCGGGTCTATTTTCTCCGCTCCATCGCGGGTGATACTCTGCCTGCTGGTCCGGTAGGCGGTGGTGGCCAGTTCGTGAACCGTTACGTCATAAATGGCGGTGGCCGCGGTGGACGGAGCCGTGGCCGTAACCACCGCTGTGTTGGACGATTCCACCGTTTTCGCTTGGAACGTACCATTGAAACGCAGGGGGGAGACGACGGCGTTTCGGAAGTTGAGCAGGGCGGCGTTGATGCCGCGGTAGTCCTCCTGCCGCCACTGGAGCACCTGGCGCTGCTGGAGCAGCTTGTCCACCGGCTTGCGGTGGGCCTTCATCAGGTCCTGGATCATCTGATAAGTATCTATTCCGGTGGCGAGCCCGCCGATACGGGTGAGACTCATAATCTGCGCCTCCTAAAACATCTACTACTAACGACCGCTGAGCCGGTCCCCATGTTACGCGGGAAGGCGGCGTCCTTCCGATGGTCCGAGGGACTGATCACCGACGGCCGACGACCGTTACAGGCGTTCGTCCACGAAAAGCCCGGCAAGCTCCCACATCTTGGCCACCAGGTCCAGGATCTGCTCGGGCGGGATCTCCTTGACGACCTCATTGCTCTTCGTGTCAATGACCCGCACGATGATCTCTTTGGTGGGCTCGTGGACCGAGAACTCAAAGCTCCGGTTGCGGGTCTGCAGCGCCCGGTTGACCGACTCGATGGCCGCCGTCAGTTCCTGTTCCAGCGATTTCGCGGACGACCCTTCTTGTTTCGGTTCGTGCCGGGCGCTTTGGCCGGCGTCAGCCCGCGGCTTTTTCTGCCGGCGCTGTACCGCTTCTTCCGGGGGTCTGTTTGGCGTGACCGATTCCACCCGCATTGGGAACACCTCCCCGACACCAGGTTCGTACTAAAGTTATCGGGTAACGGACAAAATTCTTTAGCGCATGGGCAGGAATTGGATCGGCGGGCGTCGAAATAACATAATCATGTCATGACCGGGAGCCATCCGTCAGGATGGCTCCCCTCAACCACTTTTTTACTGAATGCCTTCCTCGTTATCTCTCTTGGGTTACTCCCAACTAGGCCAGCAACTGCAGAACGGTCTGCGGCTGCATGTTGGCCTGCGCCAACATGGCGATGGAAGCCTGGTTCAGGATGTTGAACTTGGTGAACTCCATCATCTCGGCGGCCATGTCCACGTCGCGGACCCGGGACTCGGCGGCGGTCAGGTTCTCGGCGGTGACTCCCAGGTTGGCGATGGTGTACTCCAGGCGGTTTTGCAGGGCGCCGAGTGCCGCTCTTTCGTCGGAGACCGCCGTAATGGCAGTATCGATTGTACCGAGAGCATTTGTTGCGCCGGTTGCGGTAGAAATGTCGACACCACTAACCGCAATCCCGCTCTCGCCAGCCGACAGGTTACCAATAGAGAATTCGATGGTCTGGCCGGAGTTTGCGCCCACCTGAATAGTGGCGCCGCTAAGAGTGCCGTCCAGCAGGGTCAGCTTGTTGAACTCGGCCGATTCGGTAATCCGGTCGATTTCCCCGATCAGCTGGGTTACTTCGGCCTGCAGGGCCACGCGGTCGGCATCTTCATACGTTCCGGAAGCGGCCTGCACGGCCAGTTCCCGCATGCGCTGCAGCATGGAG
>JACUUW010000195.1 GCA_014859075.1 Desulforudis sp. | reverse complement strand
GGCCTCATCCACCAGGTGCTGTTCGCGGGAACTGGCGTCCGGCAGGCAGGCTGTGGCCAGCCTCAACACAACCTTACACAGGCACAGAGTCGGGAGGTGTTCCGGCGGGTTTATCGGCGTGCTCAGCTACGGTTTGAGCTTACGGTTACTTCGTGTGGAACGATACTCAACAGCTTTGGTCGTAACACGTGCTAAAACCGGTGTGGCTTTGCGACTTCTTGCCATCTGGTTGATTCTTTGCCGTTCACGGGCTGGCAATTCCTTTGGGGGGTTTTCGCCAGACTTCACCTGGACCAACCATTTCTTGTGTTCAAAAATGGCGGTTAGATCTGCCGGACCTCGGCTGCCGGGAGACGTCCGGACAGACGCGCCGGCCCTACGAAGTCTGGATGCTACCCTTTGCTCTGCCTTACGACCAGCACTATACTTGTTCTTTGCCATTGTACTCACCTCCTCGTGGCCCATCGTCTCAGTCGTTTTTCACACTCCAGGCGCGGGAGCCTGCTACCTTTCTGCAACATCCTTTTGAGTGCCGCAGCTATCTCATGGGGAGGAGCGGCGTGTTGTTCAACCAACTGATCCAGTACCCACAGCGTGCCGTGGACCACAATCCCCTCATCCTGTGCAGCGGTTCTGAGGTCCTTGTCCCCAGTCAGCAAGACGTACCCTCCGGCTTGCGCCAGGGCTAGAGCAAAAAGATCAGTGGTGCCTGGCTTTTTGTACTTCTTGGCAACGAAAACACCAGGTGGATGATGCCGCCCTTATGAAGGTCTACCCAGATGTTTGCGTCAGTTACGTGGATCCGGGGGGACATCTCCATGTTCGGCCGCCACCTCCTGGTACAGATGGGACAGCGGCTTCCCTAGGAGTTCCGCGGCCCGCGACTCAGAGACGACATCCTCGGCAAGGGCCCGCAGCACGAGCCGTTCAAGCAGACGTGGCTGTTCCCGGGGGATGGGTTTCCCCGGCTCCGAAAGGTGCCAACCCTGTTTCCGGAAATGCTTGAAAAGGTTCGCTGCGGCGGCTTGAGAGAGAATCTTCAGATCCATGGCCCGGTAGATCCAGGCCTGCATACTCAGACCGTATTTCTGTTTCAACAGTCCGAGTTCGTAAACACTCAGCGTCCGGCGCCTGTTGCCCAGTTCCCGCCGTGCCGTCTCGGCAGGGACCAGGAACGCTCCGGCGAAGCGGTTGGCGGCCTTTTCCGCGTCTACCTCTTCAAGGGCCAAAACGGCGTGTCCGAGTTCGTGTCCCAGGCTGAACCTCTGCCGGTCGCCGGGCAGGTTGCGGTTGACAACAATGACGGGTTGCCCGTCCTCAGTCTCAAAAAGGCAGGCGTCAAACCCAGGCTGGGCATCTATTAAGCCCACCCGCACACCCCTGTCTTCCAGCAATTCCGTGAGGTTTTCGATCGGGTCGGTGCCGATATTCCAGATCCGCCGTAAATGGTCGGCTTGCTCTTCGACTTCTTCTAATGATCCGATTGGTTTACGTATTTCCCACAATGCACTGGAAGGAAGTGCAGAGGCCCGGTCCGGGAAGAGGTCTTCAACATCCAGGTGGCGTTCGATCCATTCTTGTGCCAGCCCCATTACCCTTTTGCGACCGGCTGCCGGGAGTCTGGAGCGTTTCCTGAAAGCGGGAGTCTGGATCTTTAAGGTGCGGGTGCGGAAGAAGTACTCCAATTCGACCCCGAGTGCCTGGGCCAAGCGCAACAGGACTCCCGATGAGGGAATATCCAACCCACGTTCATACTTGGAAATGGCCTGGGCACTGACCCCCACCTGATCGGCCAAGGCACGAAGACTGAGGCCCGCGGCGCCACGTGCCAATTTGATGCGCTCACCAATCACCTTCATCACCCCTTATCGGTTTACATTATACTATACCAATATTGATTTTGTAAACCGATATTCACCCGTTTAGTCACTCTTCAGTCCCCGATCGTCACAGGGCACCAGCAGCCCGACCACCGGTTTCTCACAGCGCTCTTCCAGAGGATCCAAAGCCGCGGTTTCGTACCTCAGTTGTTCAACGAAGTAGCCCCTGCTGCCGAAACAGACCACCGATTCCCCGGCGACAACGCCCTCAGTATCAAGTGCCCGGTGAAACGGGCTGTCCTCCGGCACCGAACAATGCGGGGGAATGTAACGGCCGAACGCGGGCGAACAATACGCCCGGCGCACGCGCAGCCTCGGGAAGGCCCGCCGCGCCCCGGCCCGCCGCTCCGCGGGCTTGTGCGCCCAGTGGCAGAAGACCACGGCCGCCGGGTGGGGGGTGTCCTGAATGGTGCGGATGACGGCGGCCTCGGTCGAGGCGCCGAAAAGGGCGGCCAGTTCCAGAACGGCCGCCAGCGAGAAGCCGCGCCTGTCCAGCGCGGCGGCGAACATGGTCCGCGGCATCAAAAGCTCCGAGGCCCCGACGTCGCAGAGATACTCCACCTCGGTGTTGAGCCCCGAAGCCTCCCCTTTGGCGCCCGCCGCCGCCCAGTACACGCTCTTTTCACTGCGGTAATGCACTTCCCGGAACCGGGGGAAGAAGGTGTGGACGATCTCGTGCCCGATGCTGAAATTCTGCCGGCCCGCGGTATGCGTGGCGTTGATCCGGGCCAACAGCCCTTCCGGCAGCGCGATGAGCTCCCCGGAAACGTCGTCCGGCAGCGGCTCCCGGAGCACCCGGATGCTCCGCAGGGCGGCCATAAGCTCCATGTCTACGGGGGGTTCGGCGTCGAACCGGGCCTGGTAGTCGGCGACCAGGGCCGCCGCCCGGGCCCGCATGACCGCGACCGGATCGCCGCCGGGGACCGCGTGGGCGGCCACAAACTCCATGACTTCCGGGGTGTGGAAGCGCAACGTCCCACCTCAGATCTTGCGGCCGTGGCGGAGGGCCTCCAGGATGAACTTCCAGCCGTCCACCGTCTTGGGGCGCTCGCCCCGAAACTCGATACTGGCCAGCATCTTGATGTCTTCGGGGTTAACGTCGTAGGCGGCCTGCAGCTCCTTCAATTCCTGGGTGACCAATGTGTCCGCCTGTTCCAAGACCACTTTCCGGCCCAGCAGGTAGCCGATGTCCGTGTTAAGCACCTGGGCGATGTCGAACAGGTGGCTGGCGGCCACCTTTTTCACCGCGCCGGACTCGATCTGGGAGATGTACCCCTTGGTGACGCCGACCCGCTCCGCCAACTCGGTCACCGTCAGCCCCATGTCCTCGCGCAGCCGCCGGATCCGCCGGCCCAGGTCGTGTTCCTTTTCCTCTGCCGTCATGCCTTCAGTTCGCCTCCTGACACCATTATGCCCGTTCGGTTTAGAATTGTAAATCTTGTTTTAGATACTTGACAGAACCCGATACAGTGTTTAGTATATTAAACACTCGGCGGGAATTGCCGCCGGCGCCGCCCGTCCCTCCCCTTACCCCCGGTCGGCGCATTTCTAAAACAACACGGGAAGGTGAAAGAAGATGGAACCTTTCGTG
>JACUUW010000194.1 GCA_014859075.1 Desulforudis sp. | reverse complement strand
CAACGCACCGTATACCCCAGAATTTCACCCGCCTGACGAGAGGGAAGATACGTCCGGCCCCGGTGCAAGACCAGTCCCGAAGAGTCCACCGTCAGCCGGGCGCTGATGCGCCCCTCGGCATCGAGGATCAGGACCGCCCGATCCTCCGGCAACCACCGCACCGTGTAGCCGGCCAATAAGTCTACAAAAGCGCGCACCGGCACCAGGAAGCGCCCGTCCCGGTTAAGCGCGCCGGACAGTTCGACCGGTTGCCCGTCGATGTAAACGGTCAAGTGGAAAAAGGGATCGGACTGGTATTCGTAGACCCGCCGGGAAACCTCCCGTATCGTGGCGCAGGCGTAAACGTAGCCCGGAGTGTTCTTGCTCAGAACCGCCAGGATATAGGGCCGAATGGGGTGCTCCACGATGCCGGCGTCGTGCCAACTGCGCTGGGCGGGCCAGTCGCCGGTTTTGTGCGCCACCGGGATTTTCGCGGGCAGGGACTGGGGGATCCGATCCCCGTGTACGGTGTTCCGCAGGTAGCCCAGCAGCCGCTCCCCATGTACGGGCTGCCTCCGGGCAAACTCAAGGACACCTTGAAAATAGAGGGCCAGATCCGCGGCGCAGGTTACATTGGCTTGGTCGCTGACGGCCGTGCCGCCGAGTGCGCGCATGTGCGCGGTCACGTTGCGCCGGCCCACGTAACCCAGGAGCATGTTCGTGGCCACGTTGTCACTGTAAACGATGGAATCCCGGGCCAGCCGTTCGATCCGGAAGTAAGTGCCGAATTCCTCCTTGTGGAGATAACCGGTGCCCTCTTCGTAGTGGGCCTCCCGGTACATGAGATAGCCGTCCGGATTCACCCGGCCGGCGGCGACCTGTTCGAACAGGTAAAGGTTGAGAGGCACCTTGAATGTGCTGGCCCCGTGAAAGGTCTCCTTTTCGTTATAGCCGAGGGAGGCACCGGAGTTGAGATCGATCAGGTACACACCGTACACCCCGGCCTGCCCGTCAAGAAAAGCGGCCAGTTCTTCACCGAACGGTTGGTAGTCGAGGGCCGTGTCCGCCCAGGCACGCCCCGGGGCGGAACAGGCCAACACCCCGCAGACCGCCAGCAAGCACACTGTCTTCCACATCATTACAACCCCCCCGAAACAGCGAATGGAACCGCGTTGGGGAAAACCCCCGGTTCCATTCTTCTTTCGGCCTCAAAATTTTGAATCCTCCTACACGGAGCATTTTTCCTGGAAAACGGTTTACCCGGTCGGGCGTTTACGGGGCCACGGTGGCCGGTTCTTCCCGGAGAAAGGTCTCGATGATCTTCTCGTCCACCCACCTCGTGGCGGGCGTGGCCTGTTCGGCCAAGTATTTCACAATTCCCGAATAAATGGCAAAGGCCATCTTGCCCTGGTAACCCGGGTCCTGCAGGAGCTTGAACTCTCGGGGGTTGGTGACAAAGCCGACCTCCACGATCACGGTGGGCATGTGGGTGTTCCGCGCGATGTAGAAGTCCCCCGTTGTCGGCTTCCGGTCGGTGTTCCCCAAGAACCGGATGATCTCCGAGAGGATTGCCCGGCTTAGTTTGGCGCTCTCCTCGGCGCCGGTCTGGGAAAAGGTCTGCGCCCCGCGCTGACCCGGATCGCGTGCATAGCTGTTGGCGTGGATGCTGATGAACAGGTCCGCGTTGTTCTCGTTGGCCAAAGCCACCCTGAGACTCAGGTCCTCCCGGTAGCGGGTGCCCATCCGGTGGTCGTCGTCCCGGGTCAGGTGCACGGCAGCTCCGCTCTGGCGCAACAGCTCGGCCAGTTTGAGGGCGATGTCCAGGTTGACGTCCTTTTCCGCGACCGGATCGTCCCCGGCGCCCTTGTCGATGCCCCCGTGCCCGGCGTCCACCACGATCACCTTACCGGCCAGGATCCAGGACAGGGCGGTGGTGGTTCGTTGCTGGAGGTGCAGGTCGAGCGCCTGGTACAGTCTTGTAACGCCGAAAAGGGCCAACGAGATCAAGGCCAGCGCCAACACATGACGCAGGCCGAGACGGTACACGCCGATCCAGATCGGCATAGAAATACCCCCTCCAAGTTCGCTTTCTATGGAATATGCGGCCTGAGGGGGTTTTATGTTTATTAGCGCTTGGAGAACTGAGGAGCGCGGCGGGCTTTCTTGAGCCCGTACTTCCTTCTTTCCTTCATCCGCGGGTCGCGGGTAAGGAAACCGGCCTTCTTCAACGCCGGCCGCAGGTTCGGATCGGCCTGTATCAGGGCCCGGGCGATGCCCAACCTGATCGCTCCGGCTTGACCGCTGACGCCGCCGCCGCTGACGGTCGCGCGCACGTCGAATTTACCGGCGGTGCCCGTGGTCACGAGCGGCTGCCTGGCGATCATCTCGAGCGTGCCGCGGCCCAAATATTTGTGGAGATCGTGGCCGTTAACCTTGATGTTTCCGGAACCTGGAGAAAGAAACACCCTGGCGATGGCATTCTTCCTTCTGCCGGTGCCGTAGAAATAAACTTGCGCCATACTTGTCTCTCCCTCCTTTAAGGTTGCCAGACTTCAGGCTCCTGGGCCTGATGGGGGTGTTCAGGTCCGGCGTATACCTTGAGTTTCTTCGCCATCTTCGCTCCCAGCCGGGTGTGCGGAAGCATCCCCACCACCGCCTTGCGGACCGCCTCTTCCGGCTTCTTCGCCATGAAGGTCCGGTAGTCCGTGGCCTTGAGACCGCCGGGATAGCCGGTATGCCGGTAATAGTACTTGTCGCGCAGCTTGTTACCGGTCAGCACCACTTTCGCGGCATTGATGATGATTACGTGGTCCCCGCAGTCCACGTGGGGGGTGAATTCGGGCTTGTGCTTGCCCCGCAGCAGCCGGGCGGCGTCGGCCGCCAGTCTGCCCAGCGATCTTCCCTCGGCGTCGAGGACGAGCCACTTGCACTCCAGATCCTCCGCCTTGGCCATGAAAGTGTTCACTTGTATTACCCTCCCGAGACGTTGAACCCACGAAAACAGAGTATTTCCGGGTTTGAAGTCATACATCCACATTTTATAGCAGCGCCTATTTGGTGTCAAGGAAAAGTTCTTTGCAAAGACGTTCGCAAGGTCGCTGCCGGGGACACCGCGCTCGGTGTGATTCCGGTTGTTTCGTCTCGACTTCCTATCTACTAACAGTGCTGCGCCTGGTGCGTCCCAACCGTTTTTCCACCGCCCTGGACTGTTCCTGGATCTCCGTCAAGGTGAAATCGATCTGGCGATCTTCAACGCCTGCCCGGATCACCTTGACGGTCACCTCGTCCCCCAGCCGGTAGACCTTGTTCGTCCGCTTGCCCACCAGCCGGAACGCCGCCGGGTCGTAATCGTAGTAGTCGTCGGTCATGCTGGTCAGGCTGACCATGCCCTCGACCGTGTTTTCCAGTTCCACGAACATGCCGAAATTCGTGACCCCGCTGATGATCCCGGAAAAGGTCTGCCCGAGGTGTCTCAGCATATACTCCACCTTTTTGCCAT
>JACUUW010000193.1 GCA_014859075.1 Desulforudis sp. | reverse complement strand
CGGAACCATTCGACCGGTCGGGGCGGGGCGGTCATCCGATCGATAGCATCTCCCGGACAGCATGCGGGAAGGTATCGGCTTCGTTCCGAAAAGCGAGTCGTTGTTTGTCTGATCCCCGGACCGGTGTTTGTCCCAATCCCCGACGCCAACCGGAACTGACCCGTTTCCGCTCTCCTGAAGTGACCCACCCGTAGCATTTCGATTTTCGTCTCGATGTTGGAGTTGACGTGGGCGGAGCGATGCCCGAGGGAGGCATTGCGAGACGGGGTTGTCCGGGTTTGGGGTTTGGGAGGAAGTGCGGCAGGGCGATCCGGTTCACGACCCGGCGGGCGCCCTCAGCGACGGCCCGTCGATGCGGAGGGTGTGGCAGCGGTGGCGCAGCCGATCCAGCAGCGCCCCGACCATGTGCTTGTTCCCGAGGAAGTTGTACCAGTCGTCGTAGTCGAGGTTGGTCGTGAGGATCGTGGATTTGCGGTTGTACCGCTCCTCCATGAGCTTGAAGAAGATATTGGACTGCTCGGGCCGCAGATTGAGATACCCCATTTCGTCGATGACGATGACGTCTATTCTGGCGAGCCGGTCGATGAGTTTCCTGGTGGCGTGGTCGGCCAGGGAGGCGTACCTCTCGTCGAAGAGGTCCTGGGCCTTGACGAAGAGCCCCCTGTAGCCGTTCTGGATGGCCTTGAGCAGGATCCCGGTGGCCAGTCCGGTCTTGCCGACCCCGGTTCCCCCGATCAGGACGATGTTCTGGGCCTTGGCGATAAAATCCAGACGGGCCAGGGTCTTGATGACGCCCTGCTTGACGCCGGGCTGTTTGCTGAAGGGGAAGGTCTCCAGGGTCCATCGTTCCGGAAGCCTGGCTTGGCTTATGCGGTACTCCACGGACCGCTCCTGACGGTAGAGGTACTCCTCGCGAAGGAGGCGGGAGAGGAACTCGGCGCAGTCGGCGCCGTTTTTTACCGCCCGCTCCATCTCCCGGGGGAGGACCTCCCGGATCTTCTTTAATTTGAGGTTTTTCAGCAACTGATCCAGGTCGTCATGGATCGCCATCGTCTTCCTCTTCTCCGTGCTCGAAGGGGTTCCCGTCTTTTCCGGGTGCCGGCATAAGCGGCAGCTGGAAGAACTCCCCGGCGATGGTTCGAAGGACCATCCGTTCGATACGGGAGGTGTCGAAGAGCCCGTGGCAAAGCGCCGCCGCGGCCGCCTTCTTCACCGCGTCGGTGGGATAGTCCAGATACATCCGGTGAAGATGCCGGATCGCTCGTATGGCCGACCGGCCGCATTTTTGCCGCAGCGCCTCGGCCAAGGTGCGTCCCGGGTAGAAGTTGCGCTCTATGAAGCCAAACGGTCTCTCCACCCGTCCTTTGCGGTTGACGTCCCCCAGGGCGTGGGCCAAAAACGCAAAGCCGAACCGCTCGGCAAACGCCTCCATCTCCGGGGCGATCACCGCCTTCTTCCCGGTCCCGTGGGCGATCACGATGCTGGTGTTGTCGATCACGCACCTCCTGGCGGCTCCACCCATAAAGAGCAAGGCCTCGGTCAAGAAGATCTTGGCGCAGAACCGGTTGAAGGTCGGATAGCACCGTGCGAACAACATCCGGGAGTGGCACAGGATCAGGGCGGCGCACTGCAGGCGCCGCTTCTTCCCCCCGACGGTGACGTCGTGGGGAGAGGTGTCGTGCTGCATCTCCTCCCCCGGCTCGAAGTGGTACGACCCGGCCCGCTCCTTTTTCTCCACCCCGATCCCGTGGCGGCGCATGAAGCCGGTAAGCGTCTGATACGGAACCGCCGTCCCTTTTGCGGCCAGCTCCTCCCACACCCGCACCCGGTTCCCCTCGCATTCGCGGTACAGCTCCTTGATCGTCTCCAGGGCGGAGGAGAGCTGCTCGGGACGCACGACCTCCTGGACCGCGGCGCTTCCGCTTGCCAGCACCCGGCGCACCGTGTTGCGGGAGACGCCCACGGCACGGGCGATGGTGCGAACCCCGCGCCCCTGGTGAGACAGGGTCAGGATCGCGCATCGCCGGTCAGCATCCAGCAAGGCGCTCCTCCATCACGGCGCACAGGTCGGCAAACGCCCCTTGGGCCTCCGCCCACGTTCTTGCCAGCTCCGACGGTCGGGCAACGTCCGCATGCTCTTCCCGCCGAAGAAGCCGCCCGCGCACCCGCCGGCAGATCGCCCCGATCGCCGCCACGTCGCGCCGCAACGCCTCGGCCAAAGATGCCGGAACCGGCGGGTCGGGACGCCGGATCTCCTCGCACGAGGCCAGGTACAACAGCGGCAGCGAGACGATACGGTCCCGAACGGTCGTGTCTCCCCGCCGCCAGGCCCCGTACAGGATCTCCATCCCGCGGACGCTTATCCGTTCGCCGCCAAGGTTTTGCACCAGTTGCTCGCAAGCTCCTTTGTTGGCGCGCGCCAACGGCAACAACGACTTCATCGCCGCGTGCGCGGGGACGCACCCCGCGCGCACCGCATGCTGAACCGACTCCGGCAGAACCTCCACCAGCCCCAGGCGGCGGCTGATCCAGCTTGTCGAACGCAGAAGGGCCCGGGAAAGAGCCTCCCGGCCCATCCCGTGGACACTTGCCAGTTCCTTGAGCAGCCACCCCTCCTCCAGGGCGCTCCGCCGGCCACAGCGCTCCAGGCGGTACGCAAACAGCAACGCCTCCGGCTCCGGAAGGGACAGAACCATCGCCGACACGGTGTCCCGGCAAAGCTTGCGAAGGGCCGATACGCGCCGATACCCGTCGATCAGGACAAAGCGGCCACCGCCGCCCTCCACCACCAACACGGGGACGCGCTGGCCCGACTGCGACAGGGAGAGAAGAAGCCGGCTCTGGGAGGCCGGATCAAACACCCGGAGATCCCGGTACCGCAGATCCAGTTGGTGGAACTCCAGATCCATCCGTATGCTACCCTCTTACGGCCTTCGAACAACCACGGTGCGGCCCCGGCCGTACCCGCGACGGGGAAAACGCGCAACCACCCTCCCCGGACGGCCGCAGAACCGGCAGACCCCGGGAGGCGATGCCGCGACAATAGCCGGAAGTGCCACAGGTGTGGAACCCGCATCATCCACGGTTTTTTTTGCATGAAGACGACGATGCCGACGCGCCGCATCCCGCCGGCGCTGCCGCCCGTGCGGAGTCTGCCGGTAGCGCTTCTGCGCCGCCCGGTGGAACCGGCGCCTGGCTTCCACGCCGCACGCCGGCCCGCAATACCGCTGCCCCCGCCAGCACCGGCGGCAGACAGGAAACGCAACACCGCATCCGCCAGCCTTGACCATATAATGCGTCCAGTTCTGCCAGTAGCTGGTCTTTATCCTTGGTTCGTGGACGATGCCCGTTTAGGATGATAATATCGCAGAATTCACAATCGAAAGGGCAGCCTCGAGAATACTGAATATTCATTGATGAATATTTTTTCATATTGATAAGCGACCAGAGTGGGATTGGAGTTTCTCTTATGTTGGGTCGTTCATTAG
>JACUUW010000192.1 GCA_014859075.1 Desulforudis sp. | reverse complement strand
GGCCGTGTTTAATCTGTTCACGGTGGGGACGCGTTTGGGGGGCGACGCCGCCCGGCGCATGGAGGCCGTTCGGCTGGCCGAAGCGGAACTGGAGAGTCTGAAGGCCGCACCGTACGGCGCGGTGGTCGCCACCGGGGAACCGCGTCAAGTATCCGGTCAATACGATACTTACGAAGTAACGTTGGCGGTGGATGAGCACGACCGGGGCAAAACCGTCACGGTCACCGTATTGTACCGGGAAAGGGACCGGGAAAGAGCCGTTACGCTGACCATGGAGCGTGGACGCCCGTGAGAGTTGCACGGCGGGTACTGCCTCCCGGCCACGGCCAACGGGGGGTCACGTTCGTAGAGGCGCTCATCGCTGCTCTGCTCCTGGTGACGGTTCTTTTCGCCGCCCTTGGATTGTATGAGCGAGGCGTTTTCACTTGGAGCCGCGGGGAAAAGGCGATGGACTTGCAGGATCAGTTGCGCTTGGCGTTGGACAGGCTTAGCGGTGATATTCGGAATGCCCGGGAGCTGATCTATCTTACGGGCCCGCCGGCGGAGATCAGCGCGGGCGAAACCGTGGAGACGACCGACCTGATCGAGTTGGTGTTGCCGAAGCGCAATGCGCCTACGGAGGTCGAGACGGTTCATTACTCGTGGGCTCCCGCCGGCGTGGGCGATACCCGCCACGTACTGCGGCGCCAAGACGAAGGGTCGGGAGGGCCCCAGCCGGTGGCCCACCGCCTCACTTATGTCTGTATCAGTGCGAAAGGCCCGCAGCTGGTGGAAGTGAAACTGCGGGCCACCGCTGAACACCGCGGGCGGCCCGTTGAGACCGAAGCGGAAGGTGTGTATTATATTCGGGCGCCACGGTAATCCCGCGCCGGGGTTGTCCTTGGTGCGGGCCCACCGGCGGGGGATAATGCCCGAACGGCTGACCGCTTCGCCTTCGTTTGTGGAGGCGTTCGGAACAGACCCGGCGTGTGCGGGGTGGGAGCGTGTTCGTAACGAGAAATAACTCCGGCCAGGCGTCTCTGGTGGTGGTCCTGATTATGGCGATCGTTTTGCTGCTCGGCGGCGCAGCCCTCACCTTGGCTTCCGGGTCCAAGCAGCTTGCCTTGCTGCGTGAAGAACGTACCCAGGCCTACTATATCGCCGATGCCGGAATTGAAATGTTTGCGTCCGTACTCAGGCAGCACCCCGACGACCCCTGGGCGGTCACCGTACCGGAAGAGTATGCCGGCGGGAACCTGGAGGTAGTGGTCACCGAAGTCAACGCCGTGTCCGAAGGAACGGAGGTCTGTCTGGAATCCACCGGTTCTCTGGGCGACGCGGTGCAGCGCATAGCAGCCGGCATGCGCGTCTCCAGGACCCTGGACTTCTCCTACGGTGTTTGGACCGCCTCGCCCTCCGAAAGCCCGTCGCAATTCGGCAACAACGTGGAGGTCTATTCGAACGTGGTGGCCAACGGGGCGCTTGCGGCCAAGAACGTCCGCTTCGTGGGTGAAATGTTGACCGGCGGGCTGGAGTTGCTGAATAGTTCGAGCGTCTCCGGTGACATTTGGTCGGACGGGGACGTGACCGTCAAAAACGCGGCACTCACCGGAAACATCTACGTGCGTGGCGCACTGGTTATCGGTAACAATGCCGAGGTGGGAGGCGGTGTTTGGGCGACCAACGACATCACGGTGGCCAATAACCTCCAGTTGGGCGGGGGGATTGAGTCGGGGGGAAGGGTGAGTATCGGCAACAATACCGGATTGGCCGGCGGCGTTCGGGCCAACGGCCCGGTTGAGCTTGGTGGCAAAGTGGTAATCGAAAACGACGTAATGGCCGTCGGGGACGTGTCTTTGGGAAACAATGCCCGGGTTACGGGGGACGTCTGGAGTATGGGCGACGTGTCCTTGAGCAGCAACGCCCGGGTGGACGGCGACGTGCACGCCAACGGCGCAATTACAAAGAAGGCCAATGCCGGCGTGGGGGGCGGGGAGTTCGCGCAGCAGAACAATCACTTTTATTTCGACGTGGATCCCGTCGTAGACACCCCGGCCTTCCCCGAAGCAGACGAAGACTGGTACCGCAAACAAGCCACCACCATCTACCAGCCCGGAGACCAGTGCTTAAGTCTGTCCGGCGAAACACTGGATGGGATTCACTTCGTCGAAGGGAATCTCGAGATCAGTGGCAATTACATGGGTTACGCGGTGTTTTACGTCACCGGGGACATTGCGGTCAGCGCTGATCTAGAGGCGGAGGACGGCGCGCTGCTGCTGATCACGCCCGGGGACGCCCGGGTGGGTGCCAACCGGCGAACAGATGCCTTCATCTTTGCGGGCGGCGGGCTGGTCCTGGGTGCCAACGCAGGTCTGCACGGGGGGTTGATCGCCCGCACCGTGGACGCCGGCAGCAACGTCGAAATCCACCACCGACCCGAGATGTACCACGCCGCGTTGGAAACCCACCTCGTAAAGGTGGAGTATCTGTACTGGAAGGAGTCATAACACCGGGATGGATTTGTTCAGGCTTCCCGGAGTACTGCAAAGGAGAAAACAGTTCTGCACCGGCGTGGACCTCGGCAGCCACCGGATCAAGGCGGTCCGGCTGCAGAAGGGGGCGGACGGGCCGCGGTTGGTGGGTCGGGCCTTTGTTTCCACCCCCGTGGATATCGTGCGGGACGGCGTCAATCATCCAGAAATGGCGGCGGCGCTCGCGCGGACGCTGGAGGCGGCCGGCGTGCCGGAAGAGGCCGCGGATCTGGTCACCGCCGTCGGCGGGGGACGGGTGATCACCCGGAACATTCTGATGCCCGCCATGCCCGAGAAGGAACTGGCGGCCGGCCTGCAGTGGGAGGCGGAGCGGCACATTCCGCTGCCGGTCCAGGATCTGATCATCAGACACGTCGACCTGGGGAAAGAGGAAAGGGACGGGGTGGTCCAGCGACACGTGCTGCTGGTGGCCGCGCCGCGCACAGTGGTGGACGATTACTGCGCCCTGTTTCGGGAGACGGGGCGGTACCTCCTGGCCGTCGACATGCAGGCGCTAGCTCTGTGGCGGGTCTTCTGCGGCCTCGCACCGGAAAGCGCGCCCGCGGGGACGGCGGCCGTCCTGGATATCGGGGCCGTCCACGCCGAACTGGCGGTGGTCCGGGACGGACAATTGCGTTACGCGCGTACGCTGCCGGGCGGCGGCGAGGCCCTGACCGAAGCCTTGGTCCGGACGCTGGGGGTGGACGCGGAGACAGCCCGGCGGATCAAGGAGGGCGAAAACCCGGACGGCCGGTCCGAGGCGGCGGTCGCGGAAACGGAACGGTCCTTTTCCCTTCAGGTCGGGCTGATAGAACTGGTGCGCGAGATCCGGCGCTCCCTCGACTGGTACCAGACCCAGAACCGCGAGCAGCCCGTGGCGCGGATCATTCTTTCCGGGGGCGGTAGCAAGGTTTCCGGCCTGCCGGATTACCTTACGGAACAGTTGGGCCTGCCCGTGGCGCCCGGGTGCCCGTGCCA
>JACUUW010000191.1 GCA_014859075.1 Desulforudis sp. | reverse complement strand
TGCTTTCCAGATTGCCAGGTCCCTGAATTGGCCTATTCACCAGGGCCTTACTCCCCCCATAAAAGCCAAAAGCGGGCACGGAAGAATCCGCACCCGCTCACGCAGTGATTTTGGAATTACTTTGGGGAGTAACGATCCCCCCTTTGACAAGACAGTGCCGGCTTTTTGGCGGCGGGGGACGGCTCATTCCAAAAGCCGCGCCAGGACCGGAATGAAGCGTATCTCAACACGCTCATCATCCAGGAATCGGACCGTCCAGTATTCCCCCGGACCTGCGTTCGTCTCAACCCGGCCGAGGGACAGCAGTTCCGCCCTGCCCTCTTCCACCGTGCGGGAGTAGGGGTCCACGTAGATTGTAACCACCTGTCCTCTGCGCATTACCCCTACCAGGTTCCAGATTTTCAAGTGCAGCGTGTCTTCGATCAACACCATTTCATCGATTTCGCCGCCGAACCTCATATCCAGCAGCGCGTCCAACGATTTTCGAATCCAGTCCCAACTCTTCTGGTCGTCGCTTCTGTTGCCCAGCAGCCGATGAAGTTCAGCCAGGACCGCCAACCGGGCCGTTACCGCTGTTTCTCTCTGATTATGCGTTCGGGACCTCCCGCGGATTTGCCTTTCACGATGGATCCAATCCGCCGCAACCGCTCCCGGTGCACCGAAGCATCGCCGGGCAACAGGGTTTCGCAGATCTCCAGCGTGTGCAGCAGTTCATCCGCAATCGCGGTTTCATTATTCCGCACTTTTCGACACCCCTTCATAGAGTTGTACAAGTTGTAACGCGAGCTTAAAGACAACACGGCGAACTGGCTCGTCAAGAGATAGACAAAATAGGCATCGATAATCAGGCTTCAATGTTAAATCCTGGGGTGGCTCACCATCGTACGCAAGCCAGACGTATACATCGTAAAGAGCCCGCTCGTCTAGTTCGCAGAGCCCGTAACTGATATTACATTTGTTGAATGTTTTTCGAAGATAGACGACTTTCCCCATTTGTGACCCTCCTTTCGGTTATTTTTTGGACATGCAAAAAGCTCACACAGCGGCCTTATCGCCGTAATGAGAGCTTCTGGACATAGAATTATGGGTTTTGGGATTTTGGGCAGAGAGCTGCCTTAATTCTTGGGGCGGTTGCATTAAGCGACCGCAAGTTGACTTGCGCCCGGCTCATAAAGTGCCGGTAAAGTGACTTAAAAAAACTTGAAGCCAATGCCAAAAGGTAGTTCTATCGCTACCAGAGTACCGGACACCAATATCCCGTGTCAAGTGATTGGGTATTGAGAAAGAACCCGCCCGGTTCACTCGGGGCGGTGCAGAAAGATTAGGGACACATTTCACTTGCCAAGCCTTTCAGGTTGCATTGCCCCTTCCTGTCTTCCCAGGGATCTTTGGTGCGGTGATGGTACTCCAGGATGGTGGACGATTTACTCTTGGTGGTCACCGTGGGGTTCTTTGCGCTTCCCCCGAGAAGGGCGGCGAAACCAGGAGCCACCAGCTTGGTTTCGTAGGTCGCCTCGACGTGAACCAGGGAGTCGCCCCGGCGGGGCTGGACGGCCCGGACTTCACCCTGGCCCATGAAGGCGGCGTTTTCGAGCACTTCCCGGCCGGCTTTCTCCCCGGCCAAAACACTTCCGGTGGCTCCGGTTATTGCCGCCGCTTCGCGGGCCGCCGAATTGACCGCGATGTAGTTGTTCAGCAAGATAGCCATGTTGATAATGGCAAGCACAAATGCCACAAACAAAGGGGATGACCAGGGCGCTTTCCAAGAGAGTGCCGCCACGCTGATCTCCGTGCAGTTGCAAGGCAATCCACCTCCAGAATAAAATAAGCGATCAAAGTAGTTCTCCAGTCCCGGCGCCGTGTTCGGGTCCTTCGCGGACGCCAGGTATTCAAACCCTTCCCTGTCATCCACCGGAGTGGCCCACCAGGCAAAGTCCTCAGCGAACCACTCGGCCGCGCGATCCTCCCAGGCCAGGTCTATCTGGCTCTGATAATCCAGGGGCAGGTGGGACGGGTAACGCCGCAGCTCAAGGTACTTGCGCCCCTGTTTGTTGGCTTCGGCCCAATCTTCCCCGGGCGCGTTCAACATACGACGGGCAATGACGTGGCCGACTTCGTGACGAAGGTTGCGCACCAAATCGGGGTGCGCCCCGCCCAAGAAAATATCCACCAGGCTGTGGGACCGCCTGATATAGTAAAGGCCCGCATACTCTTCATCGGGGTCACTTTCAATAACGAATAAATCCGTGGGGAGGATTAAAACTCGCATGTCATCGAAGAATTCGGTTCCCACCGTTATCGCAAGGCGATACACCTCTTCTACTACCGCCGTGTGTTCTTTGGTAGATATTTTGTTTGGGTCCACATCCCAGTCCCAACCACTGCCATCGGCGGGAAGTATTCCAAGATGTCCCGTTCCTCGGGCAACATAAGCATCGATTGAAGAATGCACAGTACACCCCGGCACGCCTGGAACATCGGAAACCGCCCCCTGCGCGGATAAAGGCAGCATCAGAAGCACTGCCAGCATCAAGACCAGCACGGGTAAACGCATCCAATCACTCCCCCAAAGAATCAGCGGGGCCGCGATTGAAGCGGCCCCGCTGGCGTTCTTACCGTCTACTCGTCACACTAGGGTACATGCCGCCGTCCTCATCCGGCGGCTCAAACGGTTGCTCAACAGGTATGGCCAGCCCCGCCTTGTTGTTGGCCGGGCTGCAGTCTTCTATCCCCACCGGCCAGGCTTCGGCGGTATAGGTGAAACTGCCTGCCCGGCTGTGGTGCACCACGTCCTTGAAGGTGCGGCTCTGGCCCCGGCTCAGGGTGAACTCCCGCCAGGAACCGTGGCCGAACCTGAACCGGACGTTGACCGGGCCTTCGGGGCCGTCCTTGGCCCGCGTGACGGTGGCCACCAGTTGGGTGTTCTCGCCCACAAGCCTTTCACCGCCCTGGGAGCGGGTGAGCTTTACGGATATGTCCGTGCAGGTTGCTGGCAGGATGATCGGGGCTTCGGCCCGGTTGTTGGACCAGTCTTTGTCCCGGTTCGTGCTGATCGGGTTGATCCGGCCGACAACCAGTTCACTGCCACTTTGGACGTTGAGTTTGAACCGGTACTCTTTGATTTCCCCTGGAGCGAACGTGATGTGTCCGTTGGCGTCAAGTTCATCGGCAGGGTCCAGGGGTTCCAGTACGGCGGGGTAATACGTGCCGTTTACAACATGATCAAGTCTGAGCAACGCCTTTTCCGGCTGGTGGTGATCCCCGTTCAGCCCGAACCGGGCGATTCCTTCAATGGTCTGGCCGGGTTCGGTTTCGAAGCGGTCCGGGATAAGCTCCACCCAGAAGTCGGGCACCGCTTCGGGGATACCGTACCAGGTAATCATGACGGGGAGATACCAGCGCCAACCCTCCACGGCATAGGCGAAGCCCACCCGTTCCTGGTAGCGTTTCTCAAGGACGTGGGGGTTGGCCTTCAGGTCCAGAGCTTCCCA
>JACUUW010000190.1 GCA_014859075.1 Desulforudis sp. | reverse complement strand
CCACTTGGCGGGCCGGGTCGTTCATCGCCAGCAGCGCCCGGGCGTGTCCGGCCGAGAGCGCCCCGGAGCCGACGATCTCCTGGACCTGAAGGGGGAGGGTAAGCAGTCGCAGGCTGTTTGTGACGTGCACCCTGCTTTTGCCCACCCGTCGGGCCACCTCCTCCTGGGTAAGATCGAATTCTTCCACCAGACTGCGGTAGGCCAGGGCTTCCTCCACCGGGCTCAAGTCTTCACGCTGAATGTTTTCGATGAGTACCGCCGCCGCGGCTTCGGCCTCCGGCATCTCGCTCACCACGGCGGGGATTCGTTCCCGGCCCAGCGCCTGAAAAGCACGCAGCCGACGCTCGCCGGACACCAATTCGTAACCATCCCCGGACTGACGCACCACGATGGGCTGCACGAGACCGACCTCTTCAATGGAGGAAGCCAGTTCAGTCAGCTTATCCGGGCTAAACGCCCGCCGCGTCTGGCGCGGACTCGTCCGGATCTCGCTCAACGCTATTTCCCGCAACGTTTCTCCGGTTACGGCCGCTTCGGCCGTGGGGAAAAGGGCGTCCAGCCCTCTGCCCAGGGCTCTTTTTCTAGCCATTACCCATCACTTCCTTCGCCAGTTCCTGGTACACTTCGGCACCCCGGCACTTGGGATCGTAGACGACCACCGGCTTTCCGAAACTCGGTGCCTCGCTTAAACGGATGTTGCGGGGGACAATGGTGCCATACACCTGCTTACGAAAATGACGCTTGACTTCCTCAACCACCTGAATCGCAAGGTTGGTTCGTCCGTCAAACATCGTCAAGAGGACGCCTTCAATCACCAATTTGGGGTTCAGCCGCCGCTGCACAAGCTGGATTACGCCCATCAAGTGCCCCAGACCTTCGAGGGCATAGTATTCACATTGGATGGGAATCAACACCGAATCCGCGGCTCCGAGGGCGTTAAGGGTCAACAATCCCAACGAGGGAGGGCAGTCGATAAGGATGAAGTCGTAATCGTCGCGTATCTTCGCCAGGGCCTGTTTTAGAACCAGTTCCCGCTCCGGCACGCCGACCAATTCTAATTCCGCGGCGGCCAACTGCAGGGTCGCGGGAACCGTATCCAAACCCTGGACCGCGCTGCAATGCTCGATTATTGTGCGCAAGGAAACGCCTTCAATGAGTACGTTATAAATACACCGCTTCAATCTGTCGCGGTTGACCCCCAAGCCGCTCGTGGCGTTACCTTGCGGGTCGATATCGACGATTAAAATGCGCTTGCCGCCTAACGCCAGGGCCGCCCCCAGGTTCACACACGTGGTGGTCTTGGCCACGCCGCCTTTTTGGTTTGTAACCGCGATTACCCTGCCCAAATATGTGACCTCCCGGCCTCTCGGTTAATGAGTAGTGTCCTTATTCCACAAGGTGACAAAAAAATCCTGCTGAAGAAGGGCAATCCTGTGCAAGGAAACTTTGCCCCGCCCCGTTCCCCCTTCTGAATTCCGGGTTCTGACTCCTGAATGCTGTTTCTTCAGATGTTTCACGTGGAACATGACGGTGAAACAACAAGAGGGGGGTCTCCCTCTTTGGTATTCTGGATCCACTCTTGAATCGTGTTCTTCGGGGGAGGAGGAATACGAGCGTCCATGTGAGAGGTATTTGCCGAGTACGCCACCAATGCGCTGATGCTAAGGCGAGAGAGGAGGGATGGCTGGCAAATTATGGCAGGGGGCTATGGCCTCCCGGACGCCGGGAGCCTCGTGGTCCGCCTTCCATAATATATAACTTAAGAAACCGGCCGTTTGGCGGCCATCCCCGGACGCCGGGGGTAACGGTCGGGGGTAGGGGCGGTGTTTTCAATAATTATCAACGAACGCCGCGCCTCCTCGCCGGGAAGCTTGAACTCGAGTACATCTCGTACAGTGCCGCCCAGGGTCGCCAGTGCGGGGCCGGCCCGTTCCAGTTCATCAACCGCGCCCGGCCCCTTGTAAGCCACGAAGAGGCCTTGCGGACGCAGCAGGGGCAGGCTGTACTCAACCAGAACACGGATTTCGGCCACCGCCCGCGCCAGGGCGTAGTCGTACCTCCCGCGGTGGGCCGGGTCCCGCCCGGCCTCCTCGGCCCGTGCGGGCACCACCTGCACGCCGCTGAGCCCCAGTTCGGCCACCACATTCCGGAGAAAGGCGGCCTTTTTCCGGCTGGGCTCCAGCAGGGTCAGCTCCAGTTCGGGGCGGGCGATTTTAAGCGGCAGTCCGGGAAAACCGGCCCCGCTGCCAATGTCTATCACCCGGTGCCCCGCCGCCGGCTCCACTACCAGAACCCCGGCCAGGGAATCCAGGAAGTGCTTGAAAACAACTTCCCGCGGCTCCCGAATGGCCGTCAGGTTCAAACGGGCCGCACCCCTGGTCAAACAGTTCAAGAAAGAAGAAAAAAGGCTGAGCTGATTGCTATCCAGCTCCAGCCCCCAAGTCGCCGCTCCTTCCCGGAGCGCCCGGACCATTTCCGGATTCATCGGGCACCTCCCGTGTGCGCCGCCGCTTCTCCAGGTGCACCAGGAGAACGGCGATATCGGCCGGGCTGACGCCGGAAATCCGCCCGGCCTGGCCCACCGACACCGGCCTGATCTCGGCCAGTTTCTGGGCGGCCTCGTTGGAGAGGCCGCTCAGGTCACGGTAATCCAGTTCGGGTGGAATACGCCGCGCCTCCATCTTCTCAAAGCGCGACACCTGAGCCGACTGTTTCCGAATGTAGCCTTCGTACTTGACCTGGTTCTCAATCTCAGCCACCACGTCGGCCGGCAGATCCTCATCGGCCAACCCAAGTCCGGCCAGGTCGGCGTACCTGATTTCGGGCCGCCGCAAAACCTCCGCCAATCGGCAGGGCTTGGAAAGCGAGGCCGACCCACGGGCGGCCAGCCAGTCCTGCACATCGGCCCCGACCGGAACAACCGTCCGGTCCAGGCGCTCCAGTTCGGCCAGCACCTGTTCCCGCTTCCGTACGAACCGGTCGTAACGCTCCCCGGAAACCAGCCCGAGCCGGTGCGCCCGCTCGGTCAGGCGCAGGTCGGCGTTATCCTGCCGCAAGGCCAGCCGGTACTCGGCCCGCGAGGTGAATACCCGGTAGGGCTCCCGGGTGCCCTTGGTGACCAGATCGTCGATCAGCACGCCGATATAACCCTCGGCCCGGCTGATCACGAACGGTTCGTCATTCCGGACCGCCCGGGCGGCGTTGATGCCGGCCACAATGCCCTGGGCGCCGGCTTCCTCGTATCCGGAGGTGCCGTTGATCTGCCCGGCCAGGAAAAGTCCGGGAAGCATCTTGGTTTCCAGGCTGGCTTTTAGCTGTGTCGGCACCACGTAGTCGTACTCGATCGCGTACCCGTAACGTACGATCTCCACCTTCTCCAATCCGGGAAGGCTGCGGAGCATGGCCAGCTGCACGTCCTCCGGCAGGCTGGTGGACATTCCCTGCACGTACAGTTCGTTGGTGTACAAACCCTCCGGCTCGACAAATACCTGGTGGCGTTCCC
>JACUUW010000189.1 GCA_014859075.1 Desulforudis sp. | reverse complement strand
TGATGCGCGCGGCCCGGGAGGCCGCCGACGCCGAGGCGGACCGGCTGGGGATACCCGTGCCCCGGATCCTGGCGGTGACCGTGTTGACCAGCCTCGAGCAGCGGAACCTGAGCCGCGAACTGGGCATCGGGGAAAGCCTGGAGGAAGTGGTGGTGAACTGGGCCGGCCTGGCCAAGGCGGCCGGCCTGGACGGCGTGGTGGCCTCACCCCTGGAAATCGCCGCGATCAGGAAGGCCTACGGGTCCGACTTCCTGATCGTCACGCCCGGCATCCGGCCGGAGGGGGCCGCGGTACAGGACCAGAAACGGGTGCTGACCCCGGCCCAAGCGCTGCGCCGGGGCGCCGACTACCTGGTGATCGGCCGTCCGATCACGGGTGCGCCCGACCCGGTCCAGGCCGCCCGCGCCATCGCCACAGAACTCCAAACCGGTGACAGGCACTAACTTCCCCTAAAAGCCTACTGCTCCACCGGCCGGGGGTCGACCAGCACCGTCTTTTCGTTGGTGTAGGTGACGAACCCGGGGCGGGAACCCTTGGGCTTTTGCACGTATTTGCGGAAGGTGTAGTCCACCGGCACCTTCTTCCCGGGTCGTGCTTTGCTGAACCAGGCCGCCCAGGAGGCCGCCTCCGCTAACGTCTGCTCGCTCACCGGCCGCCCCGCGGTACGGATGATTACGTGCGCGCCCGGGATATCCCGGGTGTGCAACCAGACGTCGTCGGGCCGGCCGAGCCTGAAGGTCACCAGGTCATTCTGACGGTTGTTCCGGCCGATGTAAACGGCAGCCCCGTCCGACGTCACCACCTCCAGGGGCTGGGGTTCCGCCGGCTTCCGGGGCCGTTTGGCCGTCGCCTTCGCCTGGACGTACCCGGCGCCCGCCATCTCCTCGCGGATCTCCTGCAGGTCGGCGGTGCTCTCCGCCAGCTGTATCGCTGTTTCCAAAGCCTCCAGGTAGGCCGCTTCGGCCTCCAGTTCGGTCAACTCCGCTTGGGCGCGTTCGGCGCCCCTCCGGAGCTTGTTGTAACGCTTGAAGTAGATCTGGGCGTTGTGGGCCGGAGTGAAGCGTGGGTCCAGTGGAATTTCCACCGGCGCACCGGTATGCAGGTGTTCCAGCACCACCTGATCGGTGTTCTCTTTCAGCCGGTAGAGGTTGGCGGTCAAGGTCTCCCCGATCTCCCGGTACTCCTCTGCTTTCTTGGCTTCGGCCACGGAGCGCTGGCAGCCCTCGAAGCGCTTCTCGACGCGTTTGCGTACCCGGCCGAGCGCACTCATCAAGCCGTTCCGCACCGCTTTGACGCGTTCGTCCAACGCCCGGCTGCTGAACACATGGTCCACCACGGCGTTCATGCCGTCCGCTTCAGAAACGCCGTCACGGTGATAAATGCGGAAGGCCGCGAAGTCGGCGGGGGCGCCGTCGTCACCAAGGACCACGCAGGGTTCGTACCGGCCTCGGGCCGCATCGGCGAAAATGTTCTGCAGCGCTTTCCAGATTGAAACCAGTTCATGCTCCCCACAAAACTCCAGGGCCAAGTCGGTTTCGATTCCGGCCCGGTACACCACCTCGCGCGCCATCAGGGGACTCAAGCCCTCAAAGCACTGCTGCAGCGCCTTCCAGAGCGGAAGTTCGAAAGACATTCCCAACAGCAGATCGGAGAACCGCTCGCTTCCGATTGCGGTCGGATCGGCCTTTTCCCGGGGCGGCGCCAGATAAGGCAGGCCCGGCAGCACTTCCCGGTAGCGGCTGACCGTGTGGCCGTACCGCTTGATTGCGTCCAGTATCGTGTCCGAAGGCCGGTCCACCAGTACCAGGTTGCTGTGCCGGCCCATTATCTCGGCGACCAGGATCTTCTGCCCCACCTGGCCGAGTTCGTCACGGGCGGCGACCACCAGGTGGAGCGTGCGCTCGAAACCGGGTTGGGTGACGGCCTCCACGCGGCCGCCTTCCAGGTGCTTGCGGCAGATGGCGCAAAATTGCGGGGGGACCGGTGGGTTTTCAAACCGCCCTTCGGTCAGGTGGACCCGGGCGTGTTGCGGGTGAGCGGACAGCAAAAGAGACTGACCCCGCCCCGGCGCGCGCAACTGAATAACCAGAGTCAGCCTGTCGGGCTGCTGCACCCGCTGGATTCGACTGCCCACCAGCTCCGTTTCCAGTTCGCGGCGCACCGCCGCCAGGACCAAACCGTCGAAAGGCATCACAGACCTCCGGTGACGTAATCACGCCCAGAATAACACTATATCACAAGATCAGCACGGTGTTGTGGCAAATCCATGGTAACATGGTGCCGAGCAAAGTTCTAATAGGTCTTGCATGCGGGAACCTGTATTTGGTCAACGTGGCTTATCAAGTGGAACTTATATCTGCTTGGCGCAGGCTGGGAAAGCGGGGTGGCTTGTATGGTCAGGTTGAGGGGGCATCACCTAATTTGCCTCCGCTTCTACCGGGGCGAGGGTTACAGTCGGGAATTTGTCGAAAACCTGGAAGACGTGCTGCGCAGGGCCAAAGAGGGGGAAGAAATAGAAGTGGTCGAGGGCGCGGACGACATCTGCCGCGCCTGCCCGACGCTCCGGGGCGGGAAGTGCGTGTCCGCGCCGGAGGCGGACACGGAAATCCGGAAAATGGACGGACAAGCGGCCGCACACCTCGGTGTCCCCGCCGGGTCAAAGGTGCTTTGGCAGGACATACAGGCCCAGGTTACAGCC
The DNA here is from genome assembly GCA_014859075.1 of Desulforudis sp. Classification (GTDB taxonomy): domain Bacteria; phylum Bacillota; class Desulfotomaculia; order Desulfotomaculales; family Desulforudaceae; genus Desulfopertinax. Next base: position 821 of record JACUUW010000189.1, on the reverse strand, counting down.
ACGCCCGGGGAGTGGCTGGCGGCTTTCTGCGAGGACTGCCAATGGGAAGAAGTTTGCGCCGAAATTAAGGCGCGGCTCGGGTTGGTGTAAGCAGTGTAGCACTGCGCTGCCCCGATGCTGCATAGGCCTTGTTGAACTGGAGTATGCCTGCCCGGGGCGCGTGAACACGGGGGAGTGTAAACGTTAATGAAGCCTGTTGATCTCGCCGCTTCCGGCCTGGCCAACCTGCGCCTGGCCCGCTACCGGGTCGAAGTGGAAGCCGGCCCGGACGGGTTGCTGCTGCCCCGCTACAAGGGTTCCACCCTGCGCGGGGGTTTTGGACGTGTCTTCCGCCGCATCTGTTGCGCTCAGAGGCACGACGAATGCCACGGCTGTCTGCTCCAGGAATCCTGTCCGTTTGCCTACGTGTTTGAAACTGCTCCACCGGCCGGCGCGCAGGCCCTGCGCAACCTGGAGAGCATTCCACGCCCGTTTGTTTTTGAACCACCTCTTGAAACCCGGCAGGAATACAAGCCCGGAGAGAACCTGTCCTTTCACCTGACACTCATCGGGAAAGGTATTCAGTTCCTTCCTTATTTTATTGTCAGCCTGGACGAACTCGGCCGCGTCGGCATCGGCAAGGGCAGACGTCCATACCAACTCCGTACCGTAAACTTTGTCGGGTTGGACGGGGCCGAGAAGACCATTTTTTCCGCCACTGACCGGACCGTGCGTGACCCCGGAACATCGCTGAACGGGGCGGAAATCATCGGTGAGACCCCACCCATCGGTGACAACAACCAACTTCGAGTGCAACTACTGACCATGACCCGTCTCAAGCA
>JACUUW010000012.1 GCA_014859075.1 Desulforudis sp. | reverse complement strand
AGGCGACCGACTGTGCGCCGCTGCTCCGGTTCAACCGGACGCTGCTGCCGATCCGCCACGTGGGGGAACCCCTGGGCTGGGAATTGAAGTGGGACGGCGAGCGCAAGATGGCCACCGTCATCAAGGGCAACCGGCAGGTGCGGGTGTGGGTTGACCATCCGGCGGCCCGGGTCAGCACCGACGGGGGCAAGACCTGGGAAGCGGCGGCCATTGACCCTGCTGATTCCCGGGTGGTGCCCGTGATTGTAAACGGGCGGACGCTGCTGCCCCTGCGTTTTGTGGCCGAAGCTCTGAATACCGGTGTCCACTGGGATGGAGCGACTAAAACGGTTACCGTGACCCAGTAAGTCCACCATAACATAAGACCCACGTGACGATCACAGAACCGGCCCCACAGACTGGGGCCGGTTTTCATCATCCGGAGGCTTTGTGTTACAGTAGTGTATGGGGCCGAGTAGTCAATTAGGCAGCGAGCGTTTAATCCAGGGATGTGATGCGCAATGGGCGATATCAGGGACATAGTGCTTGAAGTCGTGCAGGCCGTCCTGCCCATTGCTGTATTGGTGGTGGTGCTGATAATGCTGTTTGTACCCCACTGGTGGCCGGTGGTGCTCCAGTTTCTCATCGGCACCCTGATGGTCGTGACCGGACTGGGACTCTTCCTGTTGGGCGTCAAGGTTGGCCTCTTGCCCCTGGGCCAGGCCATCGGTTCCGAGCTGCCGCAGTGGGGTTCGCTGCCGTTGATCCTGTTTTTCATTTTCGTGCTGGGCGTTGCCGTCACCGTTGCTGAACCGGACGTGCGGGTGCTGGCCGCGAAAGTCGACACCGTTTCCAGCGGGGAGATTGCGCGCGGTATGTTGATCACCCTGGTGGCCGTCGGCGTGGGGCTTTTCATGGCGGTGGCCGCAGCGCGCATGGTTTTGGGTATCCCGCTGAGTTACATCTTGATCGGTGGCTATCTGGCCGTGTTTGTCCTTTCTTATTATGTTCCGTCCCATTACGTCCCGATTTCTTTTGACGCCGGGGGGGTGACCACGGGTCCGATGACGGTGCCGTTCATCCTGGCGCTGGGAGTGGGCTTCGCCGCGGTGCTGGGGGGCAAGGGTTCGCTGTCCGACAGTTTCGGCTGGGTGGCCCTGGCATCCATCGGCCCGGTGCTGGCGGTGCTGTTGCTGGGGGTGATCTATGGCTGATGGAAATCATTATTTTTGACGGTTTCGGCCATGTGTTGCGGGAAGTGTTTACGGCGCTGGGGCCGTTGATCGCGGTGTTCCTCTTTTTCCAGCTCGGCTTCTTGAAGTTGCCGCGGGAACGTGTCATCCAGATTCTAAGCGGTATGCTGCTCACTTTAGTGGGCCTGGCCTTTTTCCTTCAGGGTGTGTACGTGGGATTTTTCCCGGTCGGCTCGGTCCTGGGCGAGGCCCTGGGCGCGCTGGCCCACGCCTGGATTCTTATTCCCGTCGGGTTTGCCCTCGGCTTTGTGGCCGCGGTGGCCGAACCGGCCGTCCGGGTGCTGAACTACGAAGTGGCACGGGTCTCCGCCGGTTACATAAAGGAAAAGGTGATGCTTTACGCGCTGTCCCTGGGCGTGGCCGCTTCGGTGGCCCTGGCCATGGTCCGGATCATCTACGGGATTCCGCTCTGGTATATACTAGTACCTGGGTACTTGCTGGCCGTAGCGCTGATCCGGTTCTCCCCGCGCAATTTTGTGTCGATCGCCTTTGACGCCGGCGGGGTGGCCACCGGACCGATGACCGTCACTTTCGTAATGGCCCTGGTGGTCGGGGTGGCGACCGCGGTGGAGGGCCGCGACCCGCTGATTGAGGGATTTGGCATGATTTCCATGGTGGCTTTGGCGCCGATTTTGTCCGTGATGTTGTTGGGTCTGATTTATCGGGAAAGGGGTCGGGAAGATGTTGATCGGTAGGGATCACAAGTTAATCGTGGCCATCGTGAAGAGCGGCCGGGCCGAAAAGATCCTCCTGGCGGCGCGGGAAGCCGGGGCTCGCGGCGGTACCGTGATCTGCGGGCGGGGCACCGGCATTCACGAGTCCAAGAAACTGTTGGGCATCATGATCGAGCCCGAGAAGGAAATCATCCTGATTCTGATTCATAAGGATAAGGCGAAAAGGGTGCTGAAGGCGGTGGTTCAAGCCGGCAATATGGAAAAGCCGGGAACCGGCGTCGGCTTCATGCTCGACGTGGAAAAGGTGGTGGGCATCGTGCACCTGCTGGAGCAGATCGGCGAGGTGGAGCCCGACGACGAGGAAGGCGAAGAATCCCATTAGAGCCTCTTGGAACCTCGGAAATCAAGAGGCTTCCGGTTTATTCGCGAGCGCTTATTGGTGAGGCTGTGCGACTATTCCTTTCCGGTCATCAGCACCGGGCGGATCCGCTCCATGAGACTCCGTCCGGTTACAATACCGGATTCGCCGCCCTGAGCGGCCGCTCCCGGACCGTATCCCAGTCCGGCGGCCACTTCGGTTAACAGAATCCTTAGCGCCTGCATCCGGCGGCGGTAAAACTCCTCGTGGTTGACTTCTCTCTCCGGAATGTTCACCCGGGCGCGGATGATTTCGGGGGCATACAAGAACGGAGCGATCATCCGCGCGGTAACTTCGTGCATCCACTCCCGGGAACGCAACTCGTTCACCGCATAGTTGAGCAGGTGCAGGTAAAGGTCCGACAACTCGTGGTAGTGCAGCAGATTTGAATCCTTAAGCCATTGTTCAACCGTCCACCGGCGGTCGGCTTGGTGGCCTAAGCACCCCTCCATCGCGTGCATCAGAAAAAGCCGTTCCTCCGCCTGCGGCTGGTTATTGTCCAAGAACCGGACAGCGCGCCCCAGGGGATAGGCCCGGCAGTTCCGGGGGCGGGCGGGATAAACCCGGCACTTACCATCGTCGTAGAGGAAAACACAGGGCCCGTGGGCCGCGTGCTTTAAGTGCACGACCGGCCAGCGCCACTCGGTTCCCAATTCGAATACGCCGTACTCGGCGACGAACTCTTGCCCAGTGATCCCAAGATATCCGGCCAGTGTTTCCACATCCCACGGGTCCAGGTAAACCTCGATCTTGTTACAGCAATTGCCCATGCAGGCGTCCGGGCATTCGAACCGAAAGCTGTGGTGCCGGGGCAGGCCCTTCAGAGTGCCGTTTTCCAAACGCTTCTGGTACTCGCGCTGCACAATTTTCAGTGACATTCTAAACGAGTTCCCTCCTGCCAACAATGCATTAGAAATAGAATATACAACCAATAATCAAACTCGCGAACATGTCTTTAATGGGTCAGTCAAATTGCCCCGGCAGCCAGCGGAACTCACAACTGCGGCAGTACAACATTTCAATCCGTTTGGATGGTACCAGGAGGACCACCGCGATCAGCAGCAGTCCGGCCAGCCAAACATAAAGGGCCGCGGTGACCAGCACCGCTGTGAACAGGAAACCCAGGAGGAAAACGACTGCGGTCAGGATACCTGTCACCATGAACAGGCCCTTGATCATGATGCGCCTACCGCGCACCATTACATCGTTGGAACGGCAGTTGGGGCACGCAAGCTCCTTTTCAACCATGCCCGGCTCTCCTTCCGGCGGGATTCCCGCCAATACTATACCTTCTTGATCACGTTTGTCACAACGCCTACAATGTCCACGTCACCGGCTTCAATTCTCAGCGGCCTGAACCGCCGGTTCGCTGGTTCCAGGGAAACCACCTGGTCCAGGTGGTAGTAGCGTTTACAAGTGACCTCACCGTCCACCCGGGCGATCACCACCTGACCGTTTTCGGCCGTGGGCTGCACCCGCACCAGTACGAAGTCCCCGTCGTCAATGCCCAGGTCCTGCATACTGTCTCCCCGCACTTCGAGGCAGAAAGTATCCTCCGTGGCCAGCCTGCGCGGCATGGGCAGGTAACCGATGATGACCTCCTCGGCGAGGACCGGACCGCCGGCGGGCACCCGGCCCAAGACCGGGACCTCCACTACGCCGCTGCCGAACGGGTTCGGGGTTTGCAGCAGCTTGCCGGGAGGCATCTCCAGGGCGCCGGCGATCTTGTCCAGGCTCTTGAGGCTGGGTGAAGTGCGTCCGACCTCGATGTCACTGAGGTACTGGGACGAGATCCCGGCTTTGCGGGCCAGGGCACGTTGGCTCAGGCCGAACTCCTCACGCAAGCGTCTGATCGTCTCTCCCACTCCCCGCATTGGGACGGACCCCCCTCCGTAAATCCCGTATGGTTCCCCCGGTATAACAGACCGGCATGGCGCGGACAAAGTACCGGACTTGACGGTTATTGGGCGGATATCAGCTTCCGGATTGTGCCTGACCAGGTTTTTTCATCCGTGCGTCTGATTTGGCGTAATCGTACGTACATAACTTACACGAGTTTAACTTTGCGGTCAAGTGGGGAAGCTAAAATTTCATCCAACGACGTTTCGACGCCTTGACACCGTCCAATTATGGCAGCAAACCCCTTTTTTCGAGCTTTTCTCTGAAGGATATTTCCTCTTTTTACTCGAAACAGGCCTCGGTTAGGGATAAGGAGGTCTGGAATCATGACAGAATACCTCTCCAAGCTTAGGGCGGTATCGCCAGGCGCTCACATGGCACTGGTCAGTTCCCGCTCCAACTTTAATTACGAGCCGATGGCTCATTTCGTCGCCGGCGGCTTGGCCGCCGGGGAACGCTGCCTGGTGCTGACCACCGACAGCCGCTTTTTCGAGCGCTTTCCCCGCCGGTTCCAGGAGGTACGGGAGTCGGGGATTCTGAAACTCGAACCTTTGTACCAGTACGTGGCCGACGAACAGTTCTCCTTCGCGGCGGCTGAAGAGTTTTACATGCGGGACGGAATGTTCCGCGATGACCGGGTGCTCAACCGGTGGCGGTCCCTGGCGGAGGAGGCGCTGACCAGAGGTTACCGGGGTCTCAGGGTGGTGGGTGAGACCGGCTGGCTGCGGCGCTGTGTCAATACGCGTGATTTTCTACGTTACGAAAGAGAGGTCGCCGGCTTGCTGAGGGAACGCGGAATTGCCGCCCTCTGCATCTATCACGCCGAGGATCTGAAGCCGGAGGATCTGGAAGACGTGGTACAGGTTCACGAGTTGAGCCTCTTTCAAACCCGGGACGGGCTGGTCACGCCGCCGTCCGGCGGAGGATACCTGCCGTTGCTTCATGGCAATCTGATCGACGCCGTCCGCCTGATTGAGGTGAACCGCCAGATCACTTTCCTCGGCCAGCTGTCGCGGGCCATCTCTTACAAGCGTGAACCGTCTGAAATCGCCCTCACGTCGATACACATGCTGGTCCGCTACCTGGACGCCCGGGCCGGTTTTCTGGCCGTGATTGACTTTGCCTCCGGGTCGCTGCGTGAGGCGGCGGCGGTCGGCCTGGAACCGGCCGCGGAGGAAAGCATTCGGTCACTCAGTCCGCACGAACTGGGCAAGACTTGTTACTTCAAGTCGACCGAAAACGGCCGGCCCAGGATCCTCGACCGGGCTTCGTGTCCCAGCATTTGCCGGGCGTTATTCGGGAGCGACGGCGGGCGTTGTCTGGTCATCCCGATCAGGTATTCACGCGAGAAGACCGGGGCGGCGGTTATTATTTGTAACAGCGCCGCCACCCATCTTGACAACCTGGGCGTCGACTGGTTGCTTTCGGTCGGAGATACCATCGGGATGGCGTATGAACATCAGAAACAGCAGATCCGTTGGCTTCACGAGAACTCGCGGGCCGAAAAGCTCCGGTCGCTGGGGATCCTGACCAGTGGTATCGCGCACGATTTCAACAACCTTTTGGCGGTTATTGTCGGTAATCTCCAACTGGCCCAGGAAAAGACGGCCGACCCGTTCCTGCAGGCCAACCTGAAACAGGCCTACGGTGCCGCCCGGGACGCTTCCGCCCTGGTGCGCCGGGTGCAGGAGTTCTACCGGCCGAAGTTGGCGCGCGAGTTCAGCCCGGTGTGCGTTTCCGACCTGGTCCGGGACGCCGTTGTGTTCACCCGGAACCGTTGGCACAACACCGCCCTCGCCGAGGGCGTGCAGATCGAGGTCGTACAGGAGTTGGAATCGGAAGCCTGGGTGTCCGGAACCGAATCGGCCTTGCGTGAAGCGCTGGTCAACATCCTGATCAACGCCTTCGACGCCTTGAACGGCCGCGGCGGCACGGTTGCCGTCCGCACCCGCGAAACCGACGCGGAGGTGGTTATTTCGGTGGCGGACAACGGATCCGGCATCCCGCCCGAGACTTTGCCGTACGTGTTTGACCCCTTTTTTACCACCAAGGGGGAACGCGGGAGCGGATTGGGCCTGGCCATTGCCTACAACATTACCACCTCCCACGGAGGGACTATCGAGGTGCAGAGTGCGGTGGGGGGTTCCACTTTCAACGTGGTTTTGCCGGTGTTGAGGGTTGAGACACAAGAACCGCCTGCGGAGTCTCCCGAGGAATCGGCCAGGCCCGTGATCGGGGCTTCGGTCTTACTGATTGACGACGATCCGGCGGTGCTGACCACACTCCAGGATCTGCTGGTGGCGCTCGGGTGCCGGGTGAAGGCGGTGCGCGGCGGTGAGGAAGCCCTGGGTGTGCTTACCTGGGAGCCGTTCGACCTGGTGTTTTGCGACCTGGCCATGCCCGGATTGACCGGGCTGGAAGTCGGTGCCCGGATCAAATCGGTATACCCCGAAATGCCTTTTGTTTTGGTGACCGGCTGGGTCGATCCGGCTTTGGATGACACCATCACCGACTCCGTGGACCTGGTACTCCGGAAACCGGTTACTCTTGACGACCTCAGGCACGCCCTTGTTACTGTAGGACCAGCCGTTGAAACAAGGACCGAGTCTCAGTAGAACCTGGGCAACTCCCGCCTGCGCACAATACCTGCTGCCAGTCCGACGGTGAAAAGCCCCCAGACCGCGCCACCGAGCACATCCAGCGGGTAGTGCACGCCCACATAAACCCGGGCGCAAGAGATCAGCGCGGCCAGGACCAGCGCGGCGATCCGGAACAGCCGGCGGGGACGGCACCACCAGAACACCGCAACCGCCGCAAAAGATGTCGAGGCATGGGCTGAGGGGAAAGAATACCCCGACGGCGGCCGGGTCAGCAGTTCCACGTCCGGGTAGACGTCAAAAGGCCGCAGTCGGGCGAAGACTTCCTTGAGGATCAGGTCCCCGGTCAACCAGGCTATGAGAAGAACGGGGATACCCGCCGCCGCCGCCGCCCTTCCCCGGGAACCGCCGCAGGCGGCCGTCGCCAGAAAAAGAAAGAACCAGATCGAGGGGAAATCACCCAACGTACTGAACAAGGGCATCAATATGTTCAGAAACGGTGTGCGCAGTTCGTGCACAACGTATAGGTAAATATCGGCGTCAAGGGTTAGTACGCCCCCCAACAATGCGCCCACCTCAACGACATTTTATGGCTTTTGGCCGGAAAAAGACCCTCCGTCTCTGGAGGGTCCTGGATGCGCGGTGAAAAAATTCGGTGTCTCAAGAATCGGCGGCCTTTTGTCTTTGAATTACGGCTTTTGGATTGCGTGGATCCCACATGTGGTCACAGTCTTCGCAGGCCAGGAGCGGCCGGGTGAGGTACATCCAGATGGAACCCAGCATCCAAATCGGCAGCACGAGCCAGAAGATCGGCACTATCACCGCGGCGATAATCAGCACCCCGGCCCCGAGAAAACCCCGTTTCACGAGCTTGCTGTACTGACCCACCGGCACCAGCCGCGAAGACTGACATTTCGGGCACGGCATCATTAACAACTCCTTTGGTTTACCTGTGGGAGAATATTAAGTCTCGTTTGATTATACGCTAATCGGGAGATGTTGGCGAGCGGGACAACGGTTCCCCAATTGCCGGAGATGACATAATATGCACCAATATCCTTCTCGGAAAGATGTAACAGAGGCCGCGGGGAAAGAATAAGGGGATGGAGGTTCAGCAAGGCTGAAATGTCGGAACAGTTTGAGCCCGAACACATTCTGTTGAAGTCCGCCCTGGTCGACTGCGCACTGACGCAGTTGCTGGAGGGCAGCGTCGTGGTGAGCGCCACGGCCGACAGTTGCGTACTGCGCAGCCGGCAGGGATGGGAAATCACGGTGCGGAACGGCCCGGACGGAGACCTGATTTATCGCCGTACCCGGTAGCCATCCGCACGCCGGTCAAATAGTTATTGCGGTCGCGCGCGAGAACTATTGACACCGGAATCGGGTCTTGTTATAATACATCCATTATAATTTACTTGAGCAAAGACGATGACGGGGAAAAGTAGGTTGGTTCCAGCTCTCCAGGGAGGAAGCGTCGTTGACTGGAAGCGCTTCCAGGGTATGACCCGCCGAAGTTCTCTCCCGAGTCGCCCGGCTGAAAACCGCGGTTCGGTAAAGTAGGCCGTGACGGGGTCTCCCGCCGTTACAAGGGAGGGGGTATCGGACGCTGTTCCCGTACCCGGCGCAATGAGCGGGTCGCATGACCAACGAGGGTGGTACCGCGGAAGGCTTGAAGCTTTTCGTCCCTGAGGGATGAAGGCTTTTTTGTTTGCGCCGGGGGTTCCAAAACGTTCCCGTACCTTGCAGGAGTGGGTCCTTTGTTGGGCCTATTGGGGTGGTAACGCGGAAGCCCGACTTTCGTCCCGAGACGGAGGTTCGGGCTTTTTCTATTTTAAATTTTAGAAGGGGGTTAAGTGCAGTGGTGATTTTGATGGAAATGGATGCTTCTGAACAGCAGGTGGCCGAGGTCGGACGGGTGCTCAGCGGGTTCGGCCTGGAAGCGCGGCTGGTCGGAGGCGGTCGCAAGATCATGTGTGACGCCGGAGTTGCGCAGGCTCCGGTGCTTGATGCCCTGGGACGCCTGCCCGGCGTCCACCGGGTCCAGCGGGTGGGGCGGCCCTACGTCCTGGCCGGCAAGGAATGCGCTGAGGGGAATACCGTGGTCCGAGTGGGTCGCGCGGCGATCGGGTCCGGCGCGGTGACCGTAATCGCCGGTCCATGTGCGGTGGAGAGCAGGGACCAGCTTTTGGATACGGCCCGGGCGGTGGCCGCGTCCGGCGCGAAAGTCCTGCGGGGCGGCACCTACAAGCCCCGTACATCGCCGTACAGCTTCCAGGGCCTGGAGCAGCGTGGGCTGGAACTTCTGGCGGAAGCGGCCGCGGCCACCGGACTGGCTACGGTCACCGAAGTGATCGACGAACAAAGCCTGGAGGCGGCATTGGCCCACGTGGATATGCTCCAGATCGGTTCGCGCAACATGCAGAACTTCCATCTTTTGCGGGCTGTGGGCCGGGCGGGCAAGCCGGTGCTTCTGAAGCGCGGGATGTCGGCCACCATCGAAGAGTGGCTGATGGCGGCCGAGTACATCCTGTCGGCGGGCAACGAACAGGTGGTGCTCTGTGAGCGGGGTATCCGCACCTTTGAGACGTACACCCGCAACACGCTCGACCTGAGTGCCGTGTCCCTGGTGAAAACCCTGAGTCACCTGCCGGTTATCGTTGACCCCAGCCACGCCACGGGCCGGCCGGAACTTATCGCGCCGATGTCCCGGGCGGCCGTGGCCGCCGGCGCCGACGGGATCATCGTCGAGGTCCACGTAAATCCGAAAGAGGCACTGTGTGACGGCAAGCAATCCCTGGAGCCGGCCGCCTTTGCCGGGCTGATGGCTGAGGTCGGCACCGTATCCCGGGCCTTGGGTCGGGCAATATAGTCGGGGGGATGGATGTTAAAGTGGAAATAATCGCTTATCTTGGACCGGAGGGCACTTATTCGGAAGAAGCGGCGGCCGTCTGGGCGGCCGGCCGTGCGGTGACTCTGTCTCCCCTGGGTTCCCTGGTGGAAGTGGCCGGGGCGGTGGACGGCGGCCGCGTGGACTGGGGCCTGCTGCCAACGGAGAATTCATGTGAGGGCTCCCTGGCCCTGACGCTCGACCTCCTGATCCACCAGGCCGAACGCCTCCAGATTTGTGGGGAAGTCGTGCTGCCGATCAGGCACCACTTGTTGGCCCGCCCGGGGACCGAAAAGAACCGGGTAATCCGGATCATCTCTCATTTTCAGGCCTTAGCCCAGTGCCGTGGTTACCTGGAGGAGCACTTCCCCCGGGTCGAACTCGGAGAGTCCGGGAGCACGGCCGAGGCGGCGCGGACGGTGTCCGGCAGCAATGAACCATGGGCGGCCATAGGCACGGTGAAGGCGGCCCGGCTGCACGGCCTCGAAGTGTTGTCGGAGGGCATCGGCGACCTCCGGGAAAACGCCACCCGCTTCCTGGTGATCGGAAGGCGGAATTGCTCTATCGGAACCGGAGACAAAACGACCGTGTTGGTCGGGGTCGACAACCGGCCGGGCGCCCTTTACCGCCTGCTGGGCGAGTTCGCCCGGCGCGGCGTCAACCTGACGCGGATCGAGTCCAGGCCGGCCAAGACCCGGTTGGGTGAATACGTGTTCTTTATCGACTTTGAGGGTCACCCCCGGATGCCTGAAGTGGCTGAAGCTCTGGCGGGTGCGCGGCAGAGGGGCACCTTTCTCAAGATCCTGGGTTCCTACCCGGCCGTCGGTGTCCCCACCACCGCCAGGGACAACACCCCGCCCGGGCTGGAGCAGATCCGGGATGAAATCGACGTTCTCGACGGTTGGATCGTGGACCTGTTGGCGGAGCGCGTATCCCTGGTGCGGAGTATCGGCAGGTTGAAGAATGGGAGGCCGGTCCGGGATCCGGCCCGGGAGCACCGCATCATCGGCCGGTTGCAGGAATTGGCGGCCCAGAAGGGGGTTGACCCTGAATTGGTCTCCGGGGTGTACGGGGTACTGTTTCCCTATTTCGTGGATCTGCAAGCATCCCGCGATTCCTGAACCAGTCCGCCCGGCTCCGATCCAGTGCGGCAAGGCGGCTAGTCTTTTGGACCTCGCCATCTGTCCAAGCTCCGTGGCAGGAATATCAGGATCCCCGCACTGATTCCGGCGAGTATGAAAAGACCGATGGCGAAGAAATCCACCATACTCTAATCCTCCACGTCGCCCGGGCCGGGTGCCGGTACGACCGGCGGCGCGCCGGGTGGTTCGGCTTCAGGGGCCAGGATCGGTCGCAGGCGCGGATCTCGGGCCATATCCTGCAACAACCCCTGCATCTGTCTTTGGGAGATCATCTCGAGCACCCCGGCACGGACTTCGCGGCGGCCGAGGATGTTCGCCGTTGCGGTCTGCATGCGCGGCAGGGTGAACATCCTTTCGGTGGCGTTGATGGTGGTCGGATCGGACATAATGTCGATTACGTTCTCCTGCATCCGGGGGTCCTGGAGCATGTGGGCGAATGCGCCCTGCATCCGAACCGTCCCCATGATGTCGATGAAGGGTTCCCGCATCTGTGGTGAACTGAGGATGTCGGCGGCCCGGTCCCGATTGGCCGGATCGGTCAGGTAGGCCGTCAACTCGGCCTGGGTGAGTGCCTCTTCCCCGGGGGCCGGGCGGGCTTGGGGCGAGGGTCCGAAGCGTGGTCCCGTCCAGACCCCGATCAAAAAGGCGATCAAGATGGTGCTGACCAGCAGTACGATCCACCACTTAGTGTCCAGGACTTCCCAGGGCCGGCGCTCACGGGGTCCTGTCCCTTCTTTTTCGGGCATGTCGGCTGATCCCCCTCCGAGTTTTTGGTTAGCTTTTCTCCTATCTCCCCCGCGTATACGGCGGGTGGCACCGCGGACGCTTGGTGTTTTTGCGTCGTTTTGACTCTTCGTTACTTTTATTGCCCGCCGGAAAATGTTAACCTCTTGGTAATGGAGCGTGTTTGGGAGGCTGCCGCGAGGTGTACCGGCGCAAGTTCCTGATCCCGACAATCATACTGGGGCTGGCCGCGGCCGGCGGCGGGTTTGCATTCTGGGGGACGCAGCCGGTGCACCTGGATTACCGTGTTCCGGAGGCGGTCGCCGTGTCCCTTGACCGGGCGGCCGCATTTGTGGTGGAGCCGGATGGGTTGGCCCCAAAGCAGCAGGACATCAGGGAGATTGAACTTGCATTCGGCCGGGGTGCGTTACACTACCCGGAGGCGCCCACGGAGATGCTTATTTTGGGTGGGCGGGCCTACCTTCAGGAACCGGGGGGCGCCGGAATCCGCACCGCCGACGTGTTGGTGAACACCGAACATGCTCTGGGACTCGGACGGGACGCGGCGGCGTCCGTGCTGCACCTGCCCGACGGGAGCCCGGTCACCCTCGCGGCGTTGCTCGCAGACATCGGGACCGGCCTGGACGGGCCGTTGGTGGTCTCGGGGGTGGGCCGTTTCAGCGCCGTGCTTACCGAACCCGAAGCGCGGGCTCCGGCGAAGAACCGGTTTTCAGCCTGGTGGACGGAGTGGTTTGAGGAAACGCCCGCGTCAACTGGATTGGCTTTCACGGCTTTTCGTGAAGCCGGGCCCGGGGCCGGTTCCTGGCGGTTGCGCGGGATACTGACCGGAAGTGTGCCGGACACCGGACCGGTCGGTACGCCTGAGGAGGTCTTCTCCCGGATAAAGGCGGCCGGGCTTGAGAGCCTGACCCCGTTGTCCGCGCACAGTACGGCGGTGGAGTTGAATCTGGTCGTATACCACCTGGCGGAAATCGTTCCCGCCGCGGATTTTATTGAACCGCCCCTGGTGGAGATAGACGTCGTGGACCCCTCGATAATGCTGGACATCCGTTACGCCGGCACCGACAATTTTGCGGGGCGGGCCGTCTATGCGGCACCCAGAGCTTACCTGGTTCTGCCGGAAGCCGAGCGGCTGGCCCGGGTGAACATCCGGCTCCGGGAGCAGGGGTTCAAGTTGAAGGTGTTTGACGGCTACCGGCCGTTCTCCGACCATGCCCGACTCTGGGAGCTGGCCCCGGACAAGAGTTTCTGGGCCGATCCGGAAAACGGGTCCAGGCACAGCCGGGGGGCGGCCGTGGACTGTACGCTGGTGACACTGGACGGACAGGAGGTGGAGATGCCGACCGGCTTCGACGACTTCACCCATCGGGCCCACCGCAGCTATCAGGGAGCTTCGGAGGCGGCCCTGCGGCACCGGGCCGTCTTGGAGGCGGCCATGGTGGCGGAAGGTTTCGTCCCTCTCGAGAAAGAATGGTGGCATTTTGACAGCCCGGTCTGGTGGGAGTACCCCCTGCTGGACATTCCACTCGGTTAACGGGCTTTTCACTGACGGAACGGGCTTTTCATTCTTGACACCGGGGACCGACCTCCGGTAATCTTGGTGTGGAAAGCTAGGCGGCAGCCGCGGGTGCGCTGCCTTTTCGCTGTGCGGTAAAACGCGTGGGGGTTGGAACGTAAATGGAGCCTTGGGTTGGCATGCTGTTTGGCTACTTTTTGATCTTCGGGGCGCGGGTTGTGGACATGTCCCTGGACGTTATCAGGATGCTTCTGTTGACCCGCGGCCGGAAGCTGCAAGCGAGCCTGGTCGGCTTTCTAGAGGTAAGCATCTTCATTATGATTCTCAACTACGTGCTGCAGGACGGACTGACCGACCCGGGGAAAATCGTGGCCTACGCGGCCGGGTTCGCCACCGGGAACCTAGTCGGCGGGGTGATGGAGGAACGAATGGCCATGGGTTATGCCTCCCTGCAGGTCTTCCCGCCCGTGGACAAGGTGGATGAATTGACGGCATTGTTCCGTAAGGAAGGGTTCGGCGTCACCCTGGTTACCGGCGAGGGCCGGGACGGCTATCGGAAAATACTATTCCTCTTTTTAAAGCGCAAGAACCTGTCCCGGGCGCTGAGAGTGGTGAACCGTTACGATCCGAAAATATTCTTCAGCGTTTCGGACGCACGCTTCGTACACGGGGGAATCATACCGGGCAAGGGTATGGTCGTGAGCCGGTAGGCCGCTGTGCTTGTCAAAGATCATGAGGGGTCACTATGACCCCCCTTTTGTCGCTTCGGCTGAAAAGACTTGACAATTGCCATCAGGAAAGAATAAAATGCATATTAGAATATCCTAATAAACTTGAAACGGGGGATGGCGGTGGGCAGGGAGATTTTCGATTTACAGGCGGATATCCTCAAGGCTCTCGGTCATCCGACCCGCGTCCGGATTGTCGAGGGACTGCGGGGCGGGAAACGCTGTGTCTGTGAAATCATGGCCGAACTGCAGCTGGAACAGTCCAACGTTTCCCAGCATCTGGCCGTTCTGAAACGGGCCGGTGTGCTGGGTTCGCGTAAGGATGGGATGAAAGTGATGTACTGGGTAAATCACCCGGAAGTGTTCGATTTATTGGATACCCTGCAGGAAATGGTGGTCCGGCGGGTGCGGGAACAGGTGCGCCTGCTTGGGCACGTAAAATAATAGATCAGAGCCCTATCCATTTATCTCGGCGTCTTTTTTATTGATTGGTTAGGTGAAGAAGGTGGTTTCCCCGTGGAATACCTTTGGAATGTTTTGTACAGCGGCTATAGTGAATTGGCGGGGTATGTCACTCTGCATACCCTGACCTGTCTGGTTCCGGCCTTTTTCATCGCCGGCGGTATCGCCGTGGCCGTATCCGGCGCCGCCGTTTTGAAGTATTTCGGGCCGACGGCGAAAAAACACATTTCCTACGGCGTGGCGTCGGTGTCCGGAACGCTGCTGGCCGTGTGTTCCTGCACCATTTTGCCTCTGTTTGCCGGGATCTACCGGAAGGGATCCGGAATCGGTCCGGCCGTCACCTTTCTCTACGCCGGCCCCGCCATCAACCTGTTGGCCATCGTGTTCACCGCGCGCCTGCTCGGTTTTGATCTGGGTGTGGGCCGGGCCGTGGGGGCTGTGCTGTTTTCGATTGTGATCGGCCTGGCGATGGCCGTTCTGTATCGCCGGGAAGAAGCGGCAAAGGCGGAGGCCGCCGCCGTCGGCCCCGGGTTTGACCCGGCGGTCGGAGTCTCCGGGGGAAAACCGGGGGCGCACACCCTGGTCTTCTTCGGCCTGCTGGTGGCAATTTTGCTGGCGGGCAGCTTCAACCTGCCGCACGCCGCTTACCTGGCGGTGATGGGAGGTCTATTGACCGCACTCCTTGTCGTTTTGAAGCGGTGGTTTACCGGGGATGAAGTACGGGAGTGGCTGCGGGAAACCTACACCCTGGGACGGTTGATCCTGCCGATTCTGCTGGTCGGGGTCTTTCTGGCCGGCGCTTTGAAGTATGTGGTTCCGGACGTCTGGGTATCCGGCTACGTCGGCGGGAACAGCCCGCAAGCCAACCTGATCGCCTCGGTGATCGGCGCGCTTATGTACTTTTCGACCCTGACCGAGGTGCCGATCGTCAAGGCGCTGATGGACATGGGCATGGGTAAGGGACCGGCGCTGGCCCTGCTGCTGGCCGGTCCGGCGCTGAGCCTGCCGAACATGCTGGTGATCCGCAACATCATCGGCATCCGGAAGGCGCTTATCTACATCGCGCTCGTCGTGATCGCCGCCACCACCACCGGGATGCTGTTCGGGACTTTCTTTTAAAACCCCTTTCCCAACCCGGTTGAGCCCCCGCTCGGCTCCGGTGCTCCGCGTGGACGGCACTACGGCTTGGTTCGGGGCGCTGCACGCCTTCCGTGGATTGCGATCGAAATGTGTACGGAACAGATGTCAGTGGTTCTCCCCGATCCGTTTACGCTAGTTGCTGTCTGAAAGTTACGTCGCGTCCTCGTCGGCGGCAGCGCCGACGTCGCCTTCGCCGAGAGCCGTAATCCACGCTCCGCAATGTCGCTCTCGCTGGCGGCTAACCGGGTAACTGTGTCACAGCCCGTTCCTGAACACCATCCATCCTTCAATGAAACATCCGAGCCATCTTCTTTGTCCGAAATACTTGCCAAACTTTAACTGAAACACACCTCATTGAAACAGCAATTGCCAGGGGCACCATTTTAATATATCAATGGTCGCCTTCAGAAGCTACAGGGAGAGTAAACCAGAAAGTCGCGCCCTCACCGGGGGTGCTTTCCACCCCCACCTCGCCGCCCTGGGCCTCCACAATCTGCTTGACGATCGCCAACCCGAGTCCGGTACCCCCGAGATCCCTGGCCCGTGATTTTTCAACCCGGTAAAACCGGTCCCAAAGGTGGGGCAGGTCGGCCGGCGGGATGCCGGGCCCCCGGTCCTGGACGGCGACCGTCACTCTGTTTTCCGGACGTTTCAAGGCCGTGACCAGGATCTCGCCTCCGGGCGGGGAGAACCGGACGGCGTTTTCGATAAGGTTGGTCAGCACCTGCTCCAGCCGGTTTTCGTTGGCCAGCAGCGGCGGGAGGTTCGCCGGCAGCTCCGACCGTTCAGTCAGTTCCTTTTCGGCCAGGTTGGCCTGGAGACGGGTTTCAACCCGGGTCAAGACGTCCCCGATGTCCACGGCGTGCAGTTCCCAGTCGGTGCGCCCGGCTTCGAGCGCGGCCAGGTCAAGCAGGTCTTGGACCAGCCGGTTCATCCGCAGGGTTTCGCGGTGGGCCACCTGCAGGTAGCGTTCCCGGGCATCGTCCTCGGAGATCACCCCGTCGATCAGACCCTCGACGATCCCCTGCACCGCGGTAAGCGGAGTACGCAACTCGTGGGAGACGTTGGCCACGAAGTCCCGGCGCATCCGTTCCAACTCCCGCAGGGCGGTAATGTCTTGCAGCACGGCCACTGCCCCAAAAACTGTGCCGTCCTGGTGACGCAGGGGTGAACACTGGACCGACTGGCTTGTTCCATTCAACTCCAGTTCGGTCGACCGTCGGTCGCCCGTGGCGAGCACCTCATTGTAGAGGGCGGTCAGCTCGGGAACGGGCACCGGCTGGTTCACCGCATCAGCCGTATCAGTGCCCAGCGACAACGTATTTCGGGCAGGGGCGTTGGCTAGAATCACCCGCCCTTTCGAATCAACCGCCAGAACGCCCTCGGCCATATTCGCCACCACGCTCTCCAGTTTTCCTTTCTCCCGGGCCAGTTCCCCCACCGAGCGGTCCAGCGAACCGGCCAGGTGGTTCAGGTTTTCCGCCAGTTGTCCCACCTCGTCCCGCCTGTTGACGGTCACCCGCCGGCTGAAGTCTCCCCGCGCCATTTCCACCGAAACCCGGCTCATTTCGCGTAGCGGGTCGGACAACGAGCGGGAAAGCCAGAAACTGAGACCGGCGGCCAGAAACACAGCCACGGCGGCCGCTGAAAGGGTGATGCGGCGTACGGCCGCCACCGTGGCGTCCAGATCGGCCACCGGGGCAAAGATGAGTACCGCACCGGAAACCTGACCGTTCCGGTGGATGGGCACGGCCACCTGGAGCACGTCCTGTTCGAGGCTGGGCAGAAACCGGCGGCTGAAAGCCGGTTCACCGGCCAGGATGCGGGATGATTCTTCGGCGGCCAGCCAGTTGTGCCGCCCGGGTCCGCGGCCGTAAGGCCCGAGCTCGATCTGCCGGCGTTCGAGCACGGCCAACCGTTCGCTTATCCGGCCCGTACCGTTCAAGTTTCTGCCGAAAACGAGGTCCGCGGCCTCGGGGTCCGACTCGGCCAGGGACTGGGCCAGGTTTTCGGCCTCCTGCAGCATTTCCTTTTCCCTGGCGGCGTAATAGTAGTCGGCAAAAAGATAAGAAACAGCCAGATGCACCGTCGCCAGGGTGATCAGAATCACGATCAGATACGAGCCGAAGAGACGCCCGAAAATACTTGACAAATGTTACACCTCGAACTTGTAGCCGAGGCCCCAGACCGTTCTTAAATAACTGCGGCCGGTGCCCCGCAGTTTTTCGCGGAGCCGCTTGATATGGGTATCGACCGTACGGGTATCGCCGGGGTATTCGTAACCCCACACGCCGGCCAATAACTGTTCCCGGTTGAGTACACGGCGGGGCCGGGCGGCCAGAAAGGCGAGCAGTTCGAATTCTTTGGGAGTGAGCGGGACGGTCTCACCGTGGACCTTCACCAAGTGGGCGGCGGTGTCCACAGTCAACCCCGGGTAGCGGAACACCTCGCCGGCTTCGGCCTCCCCGGCCGCGGCGCTGCTCCGGCGCAGCACGGCTTTGACCCGGGCCACGAGTTCCCGGGGGCTGAAGGGTTTCGTGATGTAGTCGTCCGCCCCGAGTTCCAGTCCGAGCACCCGGTCGTACTCTTCGCCCTTGGCCGAGAGCATGATGATGGGCACGGCCAGGTGCCGCCTGATCTCGCGGCAGACGGTCCACCCGTCCTTCTTGGGCAGCATGATGTCCAGGACCACAAGGTCGGGGTTTTCCGATCGGACCTTTTGCAGGGCTTCTTCCCCGTCGAGGGCCGAAGCGACACGGAAACCCTCTCTTTCCAGATAGAGCCGGGCTACCTCCTGAACCGGTTGCTCGTCCTCCACCATCAGGATTACGCCGGCGTGCACCATAGACCCACCTCCGGGAAAAGAGACGGCTCGGCATTTTGCCTTTGTTTTTGACGGTTTCAGTGTACACCAACTTCGGAGTTCGTTCAAACGCTCCGGGAAAAGGGAAAAGGGACAGGCCGATCAACCTGTCCCGGCTTCCCAAGCTTCTATCTACCGCCAGGCACCGCCCTTTCCGCCCGGGGAATTGCTCAACGGTCCGTCGGGGTGGCGGCAGGGGCCGCCGCAACGGATCTCGGACCATTTGGCCAGTTGTTCATCAGTCAGTACACCGCGCAGTTCGGTGCGGAAATCGGCGGCTTCTTTCAATAGCTGATCGCGGTATTCGCCGGTCTGTTTAATCTGGGCCTGGACCTTGGACTGATCAGCCTTGGGGTTGAAGCTCTGGATCCGCAACTGCTGGCGGGTGGCCCGCAGCTGGTCCTGGAGCTTGTTCGATTTTTCGAAATGCTGTTTGTGCATCTCCTGGATCTTGGCGGACTGCTCGGCGGTCAAGTCGAGTTCATCAGCCATGTTTATCCAGCCGTCGGCGCCGATCCCCCGGCCGCCCGCACCATGACCGAAGCCGGCCGCGGCCACCTGGGTGATCGCGAACACCAGCACCAGGGCGAGCGTCAGCGATACGAGATTGCGTCGCAATGCAATCACCTCCTTTGAAAGCTGTTTGTTATCAAAGTATAACCGGCAAATGTGGCCGAATTGTGAACAAGTACAAACAAAAGTGCGAAAATTGGGCAAGCATAATTAGTAAAATGTGTAAATACGACCGGAGACCGGGCGGTTTTCAGCCCGGTTTCTTCTTTGGGCGCGGATATGGTAACCCTTTTATCTCTGGGAAAGAATATGGTAGGATGAGGTAGATTCTATGGCTGGAGGTAAATCCGATTGGATCTTTTTCGGGCTTATACCATTGCGGACGCGCTCTCGATTCTGCGTGACCATGTGCGGTTGGAAACTCCGGGAGAACGCCTGGGACTGCGGGAGGCGTTGCACCGGACCCTTGACGGGGATGTGTTCGCCCCGGAGGACGTGCCGGCCTTCGACCGGTCGACCATGGACGGATTCGCGGTGCGGGCCCGGGACACCTTTGGGGCCTCGGAAGGCTTGCCGGCCTACCTGAACGTTGCCGGGGAAGTGTTGATGGGAGAGGCTCCCCGGGGCCGCCTGGAAGTGGGGCATGCCTTTCGGATCGCCACCGGCGGCATGCTGCCGGAGGGTGCCGACGCCGTGGTCATGGTCGAGTATACCGAGGAACTGGATGCGCAGACCATCGGGGTCACCCGCCCGGTGGCGCCGGGGGAGAACACGATCCGGTGCGGTGACGACCTTGCCGGGGGCACGCTCCTGCTCCCGGGGGGTCACCGTCTGCGTTCCCAGGACGTGGGGCTGCTGGCGGCCGCCGGAGTGGATACGGTACCGGTCCGCCGCCCGCTGCGGGTCGGCGTGATCACCACGGGGGACGAAGTGGTTCCGGTCGAAGAAACTCCCGGACCGGGGCAGGTGCGGGACGTCAATTCATACACTCTGGGCGGCCAGGTATGCGAATGCGGGGCCGAGCCGGTGATATACGGCATCGTCCGCGATGATTTCGAAAGCCTGATCGCGGTGGTCCGGCGGGCACTGGACGAGACCGAGGCCGTCATGATCTCGGGCGGCAGTTCGGTCGGCCGCCGGGATGTGACCGTGGACGTGCTGGCCGGACTGGGTGAACCGGGCGTCCTGTTTCACGGGTTGGCGGTGCGTCCCGGTAAGCCCACGATCGGCGCGGCGATCGGCGAAAAGCTGATTCTCGGTCTGCCCGGACACCCGGTTTCGGCCATGGTGGTCTTCAGCCTGCTGGCGCGTCCCCTGCTGGACCCGGGTTACCGGCGTTTTCCGATTCGTGCCCGGATCACGCGGTCGTTGAGTTCCCAGGCCGGCAAAGAGGACTACGTCCGCGTGCGGCTGAGTCGGGACGGGGAGCGGCTGGTGGCCGAACCTATCCCAGGCAAGTCCGGCCTGATCGCCACGATGGTCCGGGCTGACGGCTTGGCGCGGATCCCCCTGGAGAGTCAGGGCGTCGCGGCGGGAGAGGAAGTAGAAGTGATTCCTTTTTAGAAAAATTCTTTCCTCATCAAGACGGAGGGCCGATCATGCAAAGAAAAGTCTATCTATTGGAACAACCCCTGGAAGAAGCCCGACAACAATATCTTGAGCACCTGGCGCAGCAGGGGGCGCTTGCCCCCGGACCGCCGGAGGAGATCGCATCCGCGGAAGCGGTGGGCCGGGTGACCGCCGAACCGGTCTTTGCCGCTGTGTCCTCGCCGCACTTCCATGCTTCGGCCATGGACGGGCTGGCCGTACGGGCCGGCGACACTTTTGGAGCCACCGAAACCACCCCCCTGACCCTGCGGGTCGGGGTCGACGCCCACGTGGTCGATACCGGTGATCCGTTGCCTCCGGACTGTAACGCCGTCATCATGATCGAGGACGTCCACTGGACCGGCGAAGACACCTTCGAGATCACCGCCGCCGCCTTTCCCTGGCAATACGTGCGGGTCATCGGGGAGGACCTGGTGGCCACC
>JACUUW010000188.1 GCA_014859075.1 Desulforudis sp. | reverse complement strand
CCGCCGCCAGCCGGTTCGCCGTGGCCACGGCGGCGAAGGCGTCTTTGCAGTGCGCGTCGGCACCGATAGTGGCGGCGAACTCCGGCGACGTCGGAGCGCCGCCGATAATCACCTTCACCCGCGGCCGCAACCGCCGGGTTTCCAACTGTTCAATCGTCTCCGCCATATAGCGCATGGTGGTGTCCAAAAGCGCGGAAAGGCCGACAAAATCAGCCTCTTCCTCCTCCACCGCCCGCACAATGCGTTCCGCCGGGACGCCCACACCGAGATCAACCAGTTGGAAACCGGCGCCTTTCAGCATAATGCCGACAATGTTTTTCCCAATATCGTGCTGGTCTTTTTCCACCGTCGCCAGAATGAACTTGCCCTTGGCCGCACCCGTTCCGGTTTTACCCAGGTGGGGTTCCAGTACGTCCATGGCCGTGCCCACCGCCTCGGCGGCAGCCAGCATGTCGGGGATGTAATACTCCCTTTTTTCAAACTTTTGGCCCACGACCTGCATGCCGGCGGTCACCGCCTGGACCAGGATCTCACCACCGTCCATACCCCGGTCGAGCGCCTCGGTAATGAGCTCCGCCACACCGGGTTCCCCGAGGAGTTCGTCAACCAGTCCCTCGTCTTCGGCGTTGCGGCGTCCCTGGATAATGTTCTCTTTAATTGCTTCCATCAGTTCCCCGTGTGTACCCAACTAAGCCTCAGCCTCCTTGTAATGCTTCTTTTTCTCCCGCTAACCTCTCACTTCAGGCGGTCCAGGATTCCCGGCACCTCTTGAAAAATCTTTTCCCGAACCGCGGCGGGCAGGGTCGCCCGCGGCTCGGCGTCAATCCGGGCGACCTCCGCCGCCACCCGGGACAGCGTGTCGTCCCCGTCATCCCCCGCCTCAAACGGATAGGCCAGGAAAAGCTCTCCGGAGTGCAAACTCCGGCGGGCATAGCGCGCAAACAGCCGGTAGGGGCTTTGCATCACTTTATTGATCACCTCCACCGCTTGTCGGGCCTCGGCTTCCCCGACCCGTGGTTCGTGCAGGATCATCTTCACCATCCCGATGTGCTGGTTGTCCAGTACGGCCTGCGCCGGGGAGAAGGTCTGCGTCTCCTCCAGCAGGCCGAACGCATAGTGCAGCAAGTGGGGACCGCTCTGGGTCACAAACAGGTGGGAGAGCGTCTTTTCCACCGTGGTCTGAATCCCCGGCACCTTGGCGTCGGCCACCCCGCCTGTGGAGTAGCAGGGCAGTCCGTAAAACCGGGCCATCTGCACACAGTCCACGTTATACTGATTGAACTCCGGCGCCCCATACATGTCGTGCAGGTTATCCATCCGCGCCCGCACCGGCACACTGCCGTAAATGACCGGCGCCCCCTCCCGGACCAACTGGCTCAGGGTCACCGCGCTCAGGATTTCGGCGTTGATCTGGCTGACCATGCCCATCTCCTCAATGGGCGCGGTGGAACCGCCCTGCGGGCTGCTCGAGATCACAATGGGCAAGCCCAACCGGTTAACGGCGAGCAGCCGGTCCGTGGCTTCCTCCACCAACTGCAGCGGGCTCTTGGTTACACAACTAATGAAGGAGATAACCGGGTTCTCACGCAGGACCGCGCCCCCCCCGGCCACAATCTCCGCCATGCGCACCACGGCCGCCAACTGGTCCAGGTCCGTCAACCCGGCCATTACGTGCTTGGTCATGTTATCCAGGCAGGCGAAAAACTTATTGACGTCCTTGTTTTCCTCGGTCACATCTCCATCCTGAATGTTGACCGGACGGATAAAGAAGTCCAGGTGTTCCAGGTGCTCGCCCAGGTGGGCCGCCCGGCAGAGGTCGGCCACCGTGCCCCGGCGTTTCACAAAGCGGGGAAAAACCGCCTCCCGCTCCGGGTCGTCCTTGGCCGCATAAGCGGCAAACTCGGTTTCCAGGATGAAATTACTCTCCGAACCGCTGCCGAAATACACTCCGGGCTGCCGACCGTCGAGAACCAGGGCGTTTTCCGGGTTTCGGGCACCGAGGCGCACCGTTTTAGGCGCCTTCTCCACCGCCTCCCATACCATCCGCTCCGGCAGCCGCACCGCCCAAGCGCCGGGCTCCCCGGCATCCGTAACGGCAGCACCGCCGCGGGCCAACAGGTCGGCGGCCTCGGCGTGATAGACCAACACCCCCGGATGCTGCAGGATTTCCATGCTGGTGGCGTGGATCAGCTTCAACTGCTCTTCCGTCAGTCTGAGGTAGGGTTTAAACGTCAGCTCCGGCCTTGGCAAATTATGCGACCTCCAATTAAGACATAAAAAACACTTCCGCCAGGTCGTTCCGATTAACAAGCAGAAGTGTGTATGTGTGCATATTTATGAGGTCTAAAGCTGGATTGCTTACACCGGCTGGAATCTCTCACCCCGCAATGCTCGCTATCTCTCGGAGAAGAACATAACCTGACCTCGTGGCCCCATCAAGGCGCTGTACAGTTAGGCAAAAACCGATTCTATCCTGAAGTTTTATAGATATAATCATACCGCTAGATAAAGTACCATAACAAATATACAGTTTCACCCAGAACCAGCTTCTCCCGGCATATATCCCTAGGAAAGAAAACAACAGTGGACAGGCCGCGTTTTCCTCCAGAAAACGGGTAATCGCTCACTGCTAGACAATCTTGGTGACTCCGGTCGCTGTGTCTGCGATATCGCGGCAGCAGAATACACCGGCTTGTTCGTCCAGATCAAGACCCAAGGCATGTTTCCACCGGAGGTCGTATCGGGCACGCTTTTCCGCCTCCCGATCGGAGACATCGTCGTGGTACATTAGGAGCAAAACCTTGGCCAAGAGCGCCGGTGAGTTGGACGGTCGGCTCGTGCCGGTGTACATCTCGGCGAAGTCCTCGTCGCGAACCAATTGCTCACTCCACTGGGCGAGTTGACCGTAGAAGGAGCTCTCGGGAACGACCGGCTTGGCCCAGCGGGCGGCCCACCTAGCTCCCCACCCTTCAGGCTCATCTGCATAGCCTGTGCACGGCAGGCGGGTGCAAGGCATCTCTTGGACAATCCAGTGACTTGAGTGCCAACGGGCGTAAGCAGGGCACTGGGGGGATTATGGGGCATACTTTTCTTGATCTAAAAGATTGTCTCCCTTTGTTTTCTTCCTGGTTGGAACGGAGTTTTCAACGGTCTCTCCGTAAGCTTGGGCGGAGGGCGCCGACCAGGTAGATTGACCCGGTGACCACGACCACACCATCCACGCCGGCCAACTGCCGGGCTCGTTCGAGAGCGGCCTGGTTGTAAGGCTCGGTATACACCTCGGAACAGTGCCTACGGGCTTCCACGGCGACCTGCCCCCAGTCCCCGGCCCGATCCGCGGGAGGCCGGGTCACTACCACCGCCCTGGCGCCAGGCGCCAGGGCGGCCGTAACACCGGCCCGGTCTTTGTCCGCAAGAATGCCCAAGACCAGTATCAGTTCCCGGTCCGGGAAGTAGGTGGCCAACGTGTCCCGGAGGGCGGCGGCGGCGGCCGGATTATGGGCGGCGTCCAGCACGACCGCCGGCAGCACCGTCATCACGGCAACTCAGGGCGGCAT
>JACUUW010000187.1 GCA_014859075.1 Desulforudis sp. | reverse complement strand
CAAGAACTCCCTGTGCCCCAGCACTTCGGAACTGGTAAGACGACCGTTGGCGGTACGCACCAGCATGTCCATCAGCATTTCTCCGGCTTGTTCCGTAGTAATCTTACGTGTTAAGACATCAGAAATATTCACGTCTATATGCTCAGCCATGCTGGAGGCAGTCAATGGATTAGCCGTCAGTTTAATCACCGGCATAACTGGATTACCGATCACATTACCCTGACCGGTAGGGAAAAGATTGACTACCGACCCGGCGGCTGCGAACAGGGTAAGGACTTCAGCCGCCGTGGAAGAGGTGTTCATAAACCACAAACCTTTCTCGGGGGGTGCCTCGGCTGGTTCCAGAACGCCTGCGATACCGGCCTTTCCGATTTTCTGAATGTTACCCAAGGCCTTTTCTTCAATGGTACTCAGGCCGCCCCGGATGTTTCCCTGAGTCGGCTGGGATCCGAAAAGGTCGGCATTTTGACTTTTGATAAAGCCGACATATTCATCATAAACCGCCTGGAATTTCTCCTGTTGTTCAAAGGACTGAATCCGGTTTTTGACAAAGTGTTCGGCTCCGGTCAGTTCAGTTGTCTCGCCGAAGATAATAGTAGCCCCGAACTCGAGCAGACGCTCCACTACCTTGCCTACCGCCGGATTGGAAGCCAAGCCATTGGTGGTATCGGATTCACCGCATTTGATACTCATTACGATTTCCGACAAATCAATCTTTTGTGGCTGCAACTCGCTTGCATACTGAATGAATTCCCGGGCCTTTCGGGCGGCACGTTCTATGGTAACGAAATCGCCGTATCCTTCAATGGAAAATGAAGCCACCGGTTTACCTGTAGCGCTGATACCCGTATTGACTTTGTCTGTCCAATTGGGTTCGATGCCGATAACTATTGCCGAAGCGACATTCGGATTGCTGCCGACGCCGATCACGGTTTGGAAAAACAATTCAAGATCCTTCCCAAACTGACCTTCGCCGAACGGATGTGTGAGTGCTTCAACCCCATGCGTGATCTTCGCCACATTCATGGCAGCGGTGTTTGAGAGACCATCCATGGGAATAACGGCTACGTGATTACGAACGCCTACGCCTCCGTTTTCACGGCGATAGCCCATAAAAGTCAGATGGTCCATCAGGCTACCACCTTGCACTCTTAAAATTGTGGGTGTGGACGTGTTCGCCGCAGGTTATCGGCTGAGAGGCGTATCCGCAGGACCAACCGTAAATTACAACTCTTTCGCCCTGGGCAATGGGTTTGAGCGCGATTTTATGGCCAAAGGGAATCTCGCTAATCGATTCCACTTCAAGCTTGTACCCATTATCTGTGATGATGCCCACCACTTTCTCCCCGGCGTTAATGCCGGCAATGGCCACACCAACGCTATCTTCCGGCTTATGAACGAGAATCTTATGATCCATTGTTGCCTCATTTCCCGATCGACAATTTCCAAATTAGTATGCTTCGAGTCGGCCGTTTATATATGAACCCCAATTTGGTGAACCTCCCGGTGGTGTGGCCGCATATCCACAAAAGTGGAAAAAAGTCTGGCAGTGCAAAAACCCTAACTTCTAGGTTTGCCGGTGCTCTGGTGATAAGAAATCTTTTTGAGAAAAAACCGGAACGAAATTACGTAGTAAAGGGTAAAAGCCCGGTCCGGAGCGAATTGATACCGGCAGCGGCCAGCCAACTGGTGACGAGGTGTGCACGTGATCAGAGACGCTGAACTGGTACAGGGATTCAGGCGCCGGAACAGCCGCAGCCTGGAGAAGGCGATTGCTGCTTACGGCAAGGTGGTATACGCATTGTGCGCCCGTATTCTGACCGGCCTGGGTAAGCCGGAAGACGTCGAGGAGTGCGTGAGTGACACGTTCCTCGCCGTATGGGCGCGGATAGGGGAGTTCCGACCGGAGCGCGGCCCTTTCCGGACCTGGATTCTGATGTTGGGCAAGTACAAGGCGCTGGACGCGAGGCGGCGCCTCATCCGTAACCGGGAGGAGGCCGGGGCGGTGGACCCCGGAGTCCCTGATCCCCGGGCCGAAAGCGCGCTTACCGACGTGGAAAACCGCCAACTGCTGTCGGATACCTTACAGTCCCTTGAGGTACTGGACCGCGAACTGGTGTACCGGCGTTACTATCTTTACGAAAGTGTCGAGCGGCTGGCCGCAGACTATAGATTGACGCCCCGGGCGGTTCACAACCGACTGTGGCGTGCCCGCAAGGTGCTCCGGGAGAAGCTCTCCCGGGCGGGTGCGGAAGAAGGGGTGAGATAGATGGACCGGGAATTCAGCCCTGAAGAACGGCGGTTTATGCGGCGGTTGGACCGGGCGGGCCTGCCCGAAGAACTGGGCAACTGGTTGGAAGAGCACGGGCCGGCACCTTCGGCCGAAGCGTTGGGCCGCATCAGACGGCGTACTCTGTCCAGGCTGGAAAGCGGAAGACGCAGGTCCTTTTGGCGTTCTTTCGGCACCAGGGTGGCCGCCGCCGTATTGTTGCTGGCCGTTGCATCCACTTTGATCGCCGGTCCGCAGCGGGTGTTGGCCGGGATAGAGAGCCTCTTGCGCTACGTGCCGGGGTTCGGTGCCATGGAAGTTGAAGAACAACCCATCCTGGCTGCGCAACGGCCGGTGATCGTGGAGAGTGGCGATAAGCGGCTGGAGGTGCTGGGCATCTTCAGCGACGGGCGTCACACCGAAGTCCATATCAGGTCTTTGGGAGTATTGGTTGTAGACGCCGCACGGATGAAACCGCTCCTGGCCGACGAGCGTGTCACTGACGCGGCCGATGTAAAACCTTTTCTCGTGGATGAACACGGAAACACTTATGTTTCGCAGAGTTCCTTTACATTCGGCAGTGGACCGGAACGGCCGGTGGAAGGGTGGTTTCGTTTTCCACCCTTGGCAGGGGACGGCCCGCAGTCTGTGGAATTGGTTGTTCCGGGGCACGAGGAGCTGACCGCCCGGATTACCCTGGTGGGGCAGGAATCCCTGGCCAGGCTGGATGAGGTTGGTTATACCGTTGCGGCCGAAGGGATCACGCTGACCGTCGTCCCGGAGTTGCGGGATCACGGGCTGGCAGCCAATCTGGTGTTTCGAATGGACCCGGACTCCAGGATCAGCGGCGTAGGGAATTATCCATGGCGGAATACCCTGCCGATACTCGCTGACGATCAGGGTCGGCAGTATGGAAAACAGGCGCACCGAACTGCTCTTCGAACCGGTGGACCTTGATGCCGGCAGGCTGACTCTGTCCATTCCGGCGCTGGTGGTCACGGAGCCGGGCGAAGCGAAACTCAGGCTCCCAATCCCGCAGGAGGGGCGATCCGTGACGGTGAACGAAGAGCTGACACTGGGACGCTACCCGTTCACGGTCACGGCGGTGGAAAGGGATGGAGAACGCCTGCGCGTCTGGGTGGACTCCGGAGGACCGGCCCCCCGCATGCTCCTGCGCTTCGACTTGAGACCGGCGCCGGATTGGTTCGACTGGCTGCCCTGGCGTGAGCGGCCGCAGAGCCGGGGTTGGAGCTGGGTGTCCAAACATGATGAACAAACCGGCCAGATGGAGTACTTCGAGATTGACCTTGTGTTTCCGGCGGGTGACCGCGTTGACCTCAAT
>JACUUW010000297.1 GCA_014859075.1 Desulforudis sp. | reverse complement strand
GCATCGGGTCCAGCACGATGTGCGGCAGGCAGATGTTGATCAAACCCCGGGCCGACCCGCCGACCACGGTGGTAAGGGTGATCACGGCCACGATTTCGTTGGGAGAGATGATTTGGTGCAGGCGCGGGTTCGTTTCCATTGATTCGATCTGTGGCTCCACATTGTAGACGTCCTGCCAGGCCAACTGGAAACTTTCCAGCAGTTTTCCGGTCAGCTTGCGGATCACGCTCAGTTCGATATCGGTCAACTCCCGCACCCGCTTCGGTATCTCCCCCGGCCCGCCGAACAGGAGATCGATGATCGGAAACAGAAACTGCGGGTTAGTCTCCATCACCGCCATCCCTTTCAGCGGTTTGAGCGAGAAGATGGTCAGCACCGTGGGAACGGGGACGGACCGCACAAAATCATCAAAAGTGAACTGGTCCACCGAGGCCACGCGCACCACGATGTTGGCACTCAGGTAACCGGACAGGAAGTTCGACAGGATGCGCGCGTACCCTTCGTGCAGGGTCTGCAGGGTACGCAGCTGATCCTTGGAAAACTTGTTCGGGCGCCGGAAGTCATAGGGCTTGTAAGCGGCCTGGGCCTCAGTCTCCCGGAGGTCCTCGGCCTTGACCCGGCCCGTGGCCACCGCCGACAATATGGCGTCAATTTCACCCTGGCTCAGGATTTCTTTCAACTAGGCTCCTCCTCCCTTCCACGTCCCCACGATGCGGGTCGCCGGCCTAGCCCTGGATCAGCACGCGCTCGATGGCCTGGAGGATCCGTTCCTGCTGGAACGGCTTGACGATGAAATCCTTGGCGCCGGCCTGGATGGCGTCCATCACCATGGCCTGCTGTCCCATGGCGCTGACCATGACGATGTTGGCCTCGGGTTGCTGGGCCAGGATGGCCTTAACGCACTGAATCCCGTCCATTTCGGGCATCGTGATGTCCATGGTGACCAGGTCCGGTTTCAGTTCCTTGAACATTTGGACGGCGACCGTGCCGTTCTCGGCCTCACCCACGACTTCGTACCCATACTTCGTGAGGATGTTCTTGATCATCATCCGCATGAAGGCCGCGTCGTCCACCACTAGAATCCGCTTGGCCAAAACCCTTTCCCTCCTTAAAAAGAAGTCAACAACCGTCGTCCACACTCAAGCCGAGCGCCGTGAACAGGCGGTCCAGGGACTCGACCTCGGGCAGCATGATGAAATGGCTGTCCACCCCGTCATTCACCTGGCTGCCGGTGAAGCTGGTCTGGATACAAAGCACCTGGTCTTCGGTGTAGCCGCTGGCGGCCACCGAAGCGGCGAAAAGCGCGCCGAGCATGTCGTGCGCCAGAACCGGGACCGACGGTACCAGGCGCAGCCCGGTCATGGTGGCGATCGCCCCGATAAAGGAACCGGTCAGGATATTCCCGATTTCCATCACCGCCGAGTAGCCCATTTCGTCCATGCCGGTGGTCGTGCCCACCGGCCGGCCCATTAACAGGTCCACCAGGGCACAGGCGTCGGACTGTTCAAAAAGATACAGGATGGTCGAGGAGATTTCGCCACCGACGTGCAGGTTGACGCAGATCACCGGCTTCTCCAGACCCCCGATCAATTCAATGGCTTCTTCCAGGCCCAGAAACATGGCCCGCGGCACTTTGATGTCCACCCTGGCCTGCAGCAGATGGGCCAGTGAAGTGGCCGCGTTGCCGAGGCCGATGTTCCCGATTTCCTGCAGGACGTCGATTTTGGCGTGTGATATCTTCACCGGGTCTGCTCACCCCCGCTAAGTCTGTTTTCCTTGTCGCTACGGCGGTAAAAGGACATGGCCACGCGTTCCAATCCTAATTCCGAAGAGTTGAAGATGGTCTCACTGGCCCCCAGAAACAGTACGCCCCCGGGGCGGAGGGCCCGGCTGAACTCCCCGTTCACGCGCCACTGGGCCTCCTTGGTGAAGTAAATCTGTACGTTCCGGCAGATAATAAGGTCGTACCCGTTCCCGTAGGAATCGGCCAGCAGGTCGTGCCGGCGAAAACTCACCCGTTTCTTGATCTCGTCACTGACGACATTCATGCCGTCCTCGGTCTCGAAGTAACGCTCCCGGCGGACGGCCGGGACGTTCCGCAGCAGGTCGTCCGGGTACCGGCCCCGCTTGGCGTTCTCCAACACGTTGGGGTCGAGGTCGGTGGCCTCGATCTGGTGAAGTCTTTGTGACGTCAGTTCATCCAGGATGATCGCCACCGAGTACGGTTCGGCGCCGTTCGAACAGGCGGCGCTCCAAATCTTCAACCGCGGCTTTACGGCCAGCAGCGCGGGGAGTATGGACTTCTCCAGTTCCTGAAACGCCTTGATGTCCCGGAAGAACTCGGTGACGTTGATGGTCAGGTAATCCACGAAATTGCTGAACTCCTGCCGGTCGCGGGTCAACATCTGAAAGTAGGCGGCGTAGTCTTGGATTTTCCGCCGGGTCATGAGCGTGTTGATCCGCCGCCTGAGCTGGTTATCCTTGTAGCTGTTCAGGTCGAGCTTCAGTTCCCTGGATACCTGTTCCTTGAAGACTTCGAATTCCATGGTCATATCACCCGGATCGCCCGGCCAAGCGTGCGGACGGTCAGGCGCCCGTCGGTGGTGTCCAGGCTGATGGTCCGCCCGGTGGTACCGCCCACATCCTCGGCCACGATTGGAATCCGCATCTCGTGCAGGACGCTGCGGACAGCCTCCACGTTGCGTTCGCCGACGGCCATCTGGGAGGCCCGGACGTTGCCGAAGAACATCTGGGCACCCCCGGCCAGTTTGGCCATCATCCGCCCGACCGAACACCCGGCCCGCTGCAGATCCCTGGCCAGGAACTCCACCCCCAAGTCGGCGAACTTGGCCGGTTTGCCCCCGACGCGGAACTGCTTGCTGTCCGGCAGCATCACGTGGGCCAAGCCGCCCACTCGAAGCACCGGATCGTAGAGCACTACGCCCACGCAGGATCCGAGTCCCAGGGTCAGCAAACATTGCGGACTCCGGGCCACCCGGTATTCGGCGATGCCGACGTGGATTTCAAGGGTTTCCTCTACACTGAATGTAATCCTCAACAAGTTCGGCTCCAGGCGCAAAACCCCCATCGCGATCTAATAACCCGGAACAGCCCCGGCGAAAGTCAGGAACACTACCATAATAACAGACTTGGTACTGAATACACAGAATGAATTTTTTACTAACGAAGCACCCCGACCTGGTTGATCGCCTTATCCAGCAGCGTGTCGTGAGTCCGGAGCACGCGCTGGTTGGCGGCGTAGGTCCTGGCCGCCACCGTCAGCTCCACCATTTCCTCGGCCAGATTCGTGTTCGCCCCTTCCAGAAATCCCTGGAACACACGGGTGTGCCGGACCGGCACCGTCTGACCTTCCCCCGCCGCCAGGTAGCCGTCCGCGGTGCGGGTGAGCCGCTCCCCGTCCGCCAAAGCGGCCAGGCGGAGCCGGTCGAGTTCCTCGCCCGCGGCGGATAGCACCCGGCCGTCCGCGGTCACCGTGAAGTTCGGATCCCCCACCTCCAAGGCCCCCTGCTCACCCATTACCGGGTCGCCGGTCCGGCTGACCAGCCGGCCGCCCGCATCCACCGTGAAAGAACCGGACCTGGTGTA
>JACUUW010000186.1 GCA_014859075.1 Desulforudis sp. | reverse complement strand
TGACGTCAGGCGTTGTTGACCGTCCAATACAGCTATTATCCCACTTTCACCCTTAAGGTCTGCTTTAGGGTTATGGGTGTTGTCTCTCTCGTGATAGTTACGAATGAACTCATAATATTGATACTTGGCAATGTTCTCCTTTTCCACCACCCAAAATAGGAAGGAGCCTATCGGGTAATCACGCATCAAAGAATCGAATAATCGTTCAATTTGCTCTGCACTCCATACAAACTCTCTTTGGATTGCAGGCAGCAAATACTCCCTTTTTTGGATAGCGTTTATTGCCTCCACAACAGTAATGGGTTGCACAAATGCCATTACAATCATCCCCCCTATTTCTGCCGCCAGAATCACCTCTGACTGAAACTCGGGGGCGTCCATGATGCGCCTGAAGATGAGCTGTTGGCGTCCATCCGGTCAATCACCTTGCCGATGAACTTCTCGTTGAAAACGTACCGGAAGTTCTCGATGGTGTTGTTCTGTGCCTGGTAGACCAGCATCTCATCGGACGCCATTTCTTCCCTGATTTGATCGAACACCAGTTGGTCGGCTTCGGTGAAATCGGTGCCAAAACGTTCGTTGAGCCGTTCGATGATCCGGGACAGCCGCTCCTTGGCACCCTTGTCCCTGCCGGGCCCGCCCACGGCCACCGGCCCCTGGATGACTCCCCCGCCGATCAGGTCAATGGCCGTCTCGGCCGTCTTTTCGGCCCGGTAGTATTTCAGAGCGACTTCGTCTCCCTGCAGACTGTCCGCACGGTCCCGGAAGGGGAGCTTGGCGATCAGCGAACGCCCGAAGGCGTACAGTTTCTCCAGCTCCGGATCGGTGAAGGAGATCAGCTGGGAAAGGAACGAATAGGCCCGCAGGTAGGCCGCCAAAAGGCTCTTGAACTCTTCCCGGACGTCCTTTTCTTCGCCCTTGAACCGCTCGACCACGGGGTCGAGAATGGCGCTGATCTTGGCCTGGTCATCGGGCTTCTGCGCGGCGCGGGGTTTGAAAAACACGCGGGCGAACGCGTCGACCTCGTGCTGCCAATAGATCTGGAACTCCTCGAGCGTGTATTTCAGGTCGTACAGCAGGTTCGGGTCGGTCGTGTCGGCCAGCATGGTGCGCTCGTAGTAAGGCTGGAACGCCTGATGGATGTCGTCCACCGTGTTAACGAAATCCAGGACGCAGGTGTCGTCCTTGCCCGGGCAGACCCGGTTCAGCCGGGAGAGCGTCTGGACCGCCTTGACCCCCGAGAGCTATTTGTCCACGTACATCGTGTGGAGCAGCGGCTGGTCAAAGCCGGTCTGGTACTTCTCGGCCACCAGGAGCAACTGGTACTCGTCGGTGGCGAACTTCTCGCGCAACTCGTCTTCCCCGAACCGGTTCATGTCCCTTTCCGTATGGGAAACCCCTAGGTCATCAACAACCTTCCCGGAGAAGGCGACCAGCGCCCGGATATCGTTAGCCCTTCTCTTCGAGGCAGCTTGAGGCTGACCAGGGCCCGGTTGACGGTGGACGGCGCCGCATCCGTTCCCCCACGGCCGCCCTCCCGCTGCAGGTGCGCCCGGTACTCCACCAGGTCCAGGGGCGACACCGCCCCGGCACTGAAGCGCCCCGTGCCGGCACCCCCAGGCGAAGAACCGGCGCACGTCCCCGACGTAGGCCGGCCGACCCAATCCGTCTCCTCCAAGTGCTTCGCAAACCCCGGAGAAACCCCTCCAACTTATCGGAACCAAATTCTGCGAGTTGCAGGGTCTTGCGCAAAATAACACCCCCCGTAATTCCTGGGTTCAGGCGTAGGCCCTATCAATTGTACCAAGGTTTGGTTCCGATAACAAATCTTATCGGAACCTCGTACAGTATTAGCTTATATGTTAAGACAGATCTGAAAATCAGAAACTTCGGATCCGGGGTTACTTATTTTGATGGGATATAAAGGACTCCAATTCCCGCCGCTCTATCCGATAACGGGCGCCTACCAGGTGAGCTTTTAGTTTCTTCTGGCGAATCCATCGCCTGACCGTTTCTTCGTCAACCTTGAGCATTTCAGCAACTTCCCGCACCGTTAGTAAATCCAATGGACCCAGCTCCTGCTCGTTCTCTTATTGAGCATCATACTATAAACACTTAATTTGCGCAACAAATAATTACTTTAGACTATTGCCATTTACATTTTAATATGCTATTCTGTACTATATTAGACTACGTTTAACAACAAAAAGGACTTATACCTAAATGGTTATCGGCGAAAGCACCCTGGCTCTGGCCCTGACGCCGGTGGTTGACCGCAATCTACGCCCGGGGCGACAACTGCGGCGACTGGAACTTTCTCGGCAGGCTGCTGGACGCCTGGCGGGAACTGAACAAGCATCTGCCCCCGGGACTATGCCGCCGAGTGCTTCCGGACACAATTCGGGATGATGCTGGAATGAAGCGTCTGCCGCATTGTCCGTATGCATCCTGCGCCATACCCGGGGTGCAAAGCCGCCGCGTCCGTACTGTCGCCTGGTCGGTGCCGGCGCCCGGCAAAAAAAGTCGTGTCCGGTCCACCGGCCGCGCCCGGATACCCGGCAGTTCCCAAGTTGGTACAAGTCCGACAGCGGAGGTGATAGCACGTCGGAGGAATGAGCGGGGGCCGCCTGTCACTACCAGACGGCCCCCAACCAAGCGGAGAACCATCACGAACCCGCCCGGTTGAATCCATTGTAACCGGGTCGCGTACAAAGGAAAAGGGGATTCTCGGATGAAAAACGTATTGCAGGAATTCGCCCAACTCCTCAAACGGGCCGCCGCGCTCGGGGAGAAAGTCTCCCGTAAGCAGGAGGCTGTCACGGAGCACGAAACCGCACTGGAGATCATCAGCGCGGTCAGGCCGATCCTGGCGCATAGCTCCGGCTTGGTCGAAATCGCCGCCAGCCACTCGGGCCACCAGATGCGTACCTGGCGGCATGAATACCTGGACCGCCGGGTTGGTCCTGGTGGCCGAGTTTATCAAAGAGTACACCGACCGCGCCTATCGCGGCATAAGGGGACGAGAGCGTGCCTAAATTCACAATTGAAATCGACCTGGACCCGTTGGATGAGCTATGGTACCAGTGGCAGCTAAAAGCCGGTCGTGATGATTCCGATGATAGATACCACGCCTTGACGCGCCGTTTCGAGGAATACCTGCCGCAGCACCTGACCGCGGCCTGGAAGGAGTTCAGGGAGGAGGCCCTGGAAATCAACATCGAACAATTGAAGCGGCACTTCGCCGGCGGCTTCTACCACGGCCTGCTGGTCGGCCTGGATTGCGTCAGGGTGGGGACGCCCAAAGGGTGATAAGCGTTACGGGAAAGGGCCGGGGTTCTCGCTCCGGCCCTTTGTTTTTCCGTTTATAAAGATGTCGCTATGCTCCCCTGGTATCGCGGGCCCAGGAACCAAACAGAATAACTTTTTACTGGTGTCACGCCTTGACGCTCCAGGAACTCCCTGAATCTTTGGGCTATGTCTGCAATCTGGGAGTTTTGTGTTACCCATCTCGCGGCGCGTAGGGCACAACTGGAAGCATAACTTGGTCGAGAGTTCGACCCGACAGTTCGGTGATAGCACTAGAGGTTGTTTAATTCTCTTCGAAACTGCTCAAGAGTAAGTTCTATTTCTCGGAGTA
>JACUUW010000296.1 GCA_014859075.1 Desulforudis sp. | reverse complement strand
CACGGCAGTGATTGTAAGAGGCTTTCAGTTCCACCGGCGAGCAGCGATAGGCACCGTAATCAGGTGGCCCCGGGTCTTTCGGGAAAGGAGACACAACCAAACCCCCCCCCCACAACTACTTGTAACCTTTTACTTATATGACACATATATTCGCCTGTTCAACCGCGGCGCCGCTTTCCGCCTTAAGGCGCGCCCACCACACCGGCCGGGTCGGCCGCCCGGCTCAACACCTCCTCGCGCCCGATCAAACCGGCCCGGAAAAGGTGCCGCAACGTCGTGTCCAGGGTCTGCATCCCGTGGCGCGCCCCCGTTTGCAGCTGTGCCGGAATCTGGTGCGTTTTCCCTTCCCGGATCAGGTTCCGGACCGCCGGCGCGGCCACCAGCACCTCGGCCGCCAGGACCCGCCCGCGCCCGTCCGCGCGGGGAATCAACTGCTGCGCCACAATTCCCTGCAAAACGGTGGAAAGTTGGGTCCGCACCTGTTGCTGTTGGTGGGGCGGGAAGACATCGATAATCCGGTCGACGGTCTCCGCGGCGCTGGAAGTGTGCAGGGTGGCCAGCACCAGGTGGCCGGTCTCGGCCGCCGTGATGGCGGTCCCGATGGTTTCCGGGTCGCGCATCTCGCCCACCAGGATCACGTCCGGATCCTGGCGCAGCGCCGCCCGCAGCGCGGCGGCGAAGCTTCCGCTGTCGGCGCCGATTTCGCGTTGGTGAATGAAGCAGCGCTTGTGCCGGTGCACGTATTCGATGGGGTCCTCCAGGGTGATGATGTGCCCGGCCCGCTCGCTGTTGATCTGGCCGACAACGGCGGCCAGGGTGGTGGACTTGCCCGAACCGGTGGGCCCGGTCACCAGGATCAGGCCGTGCGCTTTGCGCGCCAGTTCGGCCACGATCGCCGGCAGCCCCAGCCGCCTCAGGCTCGGGATTTCGGTTTCCAGCAGGCGAACGGCCAGCGCCGGTCCGGTACGCTGTCGGAAGGCGTTGACCCGGAAACGTCCCAATTCCTCCAGTTGAAAGGCGTAGTCCGTTTCCCCGCGCGCCTCCAGTTCACCCCACTGCGCGTCCACCATGTTTTCTCGGGCCAACCGCTGCACATCCTCCGCACTCAGTACCGCCCGCAGGGCGGGGTCCACGTCCAGGCCGTCCCATTCCGGGGCGTCCAAGGGCAGCAGCCGGCCGTGAATCCGCAGGGCGGGGACCCGCCCCGGGGTGAGATGCACGTCGGAAGCCCGGTGTGCCCGCGCTAAGGCCAAAATCTCTCGGAGCCCCGCCATTCGCCCAACCTCCCGCGATATCATCTCTTCCGGTGCGGGTCAAACCGGCGCCGGTACTCACTCGGCGTAGGCCACCCGCATCACTTCGCCGACGGTGGTGATGCCCCGACGCGCCTTCTCCAGGCCGTCGTCCCGGATCGACACCATTCCCTCCTGCGCGGCCTGCCGCTGCAGCGCACCGGCGTCCGCACCGTCGCTCACCAACCGGCGCATCTCGGTGCCGAGGGGCAGCACCTCGGCGATGGCGGTGCGGCCGCGGTAACCCTGATGGCTGCAGTGGGCGCAGCCCTTGCCCCGGTACACCGTTACGGGTTCCTCGGCGCCGAGGCCCATGAAGAATCTTTCCGGCGCCCCCACGGGTACGGCGTAAGTTTCCCGGCAGCGGGGACAGATCACCCGCACCAAGCGCTGGGCGACCACCCCCAGCACCGCCGAAGCCACCAGGAAGCGCTCCACCCCCATATCCACCAGCCGCGACAGGGCACCCACGGCATCGTTGGTGTGCAGCGTGGAGAAGACCAGGTGCCCGGTGCCGGCCGCCCGGATGGCGATTTCGGCGGTTTCCGCGTCCCGGATCTCGCCCACCATCACAATGTCCGGATCCTGCCGGAGGATGGAGCGCAGCCCGCGGGAAAAGGTCAGCCCGGCCCGGGGACGGACCGGAATCTGGTTGACTCCGGTCATTAGGTACTCCACGGGGTCTTCGATGGTGATCAGGTTCAGTTCCGGCGCATTCAGCTCGTTCAGAACGGCGTACAGCGTCGACGTCTTGCCGCTTCCGGTCGGACCGGTGATCAGCAGCATACCGTACGGGTGACGCAGGATCCGCCGGAGCCGCCGCAGGTTTCCCGCGGTGAACCCCAGTTCGTCCAGCCGCCGGATCATCCGCGTTTTGTCCAGGATCCGGATGACCACCTTCTCGCCGAATACGGTCGGCATGGTCGACACCCGCAAATCGATGTCCCGCTCCCGGTACCGGATCTGGATGCGCCCGTCCTGCGGTACACGCTTCTCGGCGATGTCGAGGCCCGCCATGATCTTCACGCGCGATACCAGCGGCGAGCGGAACCGGCGCGACAGCGTGGTCACCTCCCGCAGCAGGCCGTCCACCCGGTAGCGCACGCGCACCTGGTCCTCCCGGTGTTCAATGTGAATATCGCTGGCGTTTTCCTGAACCGCCTGGATGATCAGCGAGTGGGCCAGCCGGACCACCGGAGCCTCATCGTCCAGGGGCTCCCCGGGATCGAGATTCACCGTTTCGGGGCCGGTCAAATCGTGCTCCGGCATTTCCTGGACAACTTTTTCCAGATCCTGTAGGCCGAAGTATTTCTGGATGACGCTCTCCACGTCTTTTTCCAGGGCCAGGACCGGTTCGATTCCGCAGCCGGTGACCAAGCGCAGGTCGTCAATCGCTACCACGTTGAGCGGGTCCACCATGGCGACCCGCAGGCGGTTGCCGTCCCGCCGGATGGGCACCGCCCGGTGCCGGCGGATGAACTTTTCCGGAACGCTTTCCAGCAGCAGCGGGTCGATGCTCACGTTCGCCAGGTCCACCTGCACGATGCCCAGTTGGAACTCCAGCACTTCCATGATGTCTCGCTCGGTGACGTAGCCCAGCGAAACCAGCACCCGGCCCAACCGTTCCCCGGTTTCACGCTGCACCCCCAGCGCTTCCTCCAATTGCGCCTCGGTGATCAGACCGTTCTCGTGCAGCAGGTCCCCGAGGAGTCGCTTGGGTGCACCGTTATGTTTCACAGACTCCCCCCTCCCCCGCCCCCGGCGCGCGCCTCCCCACACAACCGGCGCAATTCGCCCGGGGGTACGTCGGGGTGGATCCGCACCCGGCCGACCGCTTCCGGCAAAACAAAGGTGACCCGCCCGGCGCGCGCCTTCTTGTCACGGGCCATGCAGGCCAGGATTTCGCCCGCGCCCAGGCCGGCCGGCAATTCGACGGGCAGCCCGGCCCGCCGCACCAGGTTTTCAATCCGCTCGGCCGCGCTCGGGTCCAGCACGCCGAGGGTCACGGCCAGCCGGGCGGCCGCGACCATACCGATGGCCACCGCCTCCCCGTGGACGTACACCCGGTAGTCGGTCAGCGCCTCCACGGCGTGCCCGACGGTGTGTCCGTAGTTCAGGATCTGCCGCCGGCCCTGCTCCGTCTCGTCGGCCTCCACAATCCGGGCCTTGAGCCGGCAGGAAGTCTCGACCGCGTGGGCCAGGGCCCCGGCCTCACCCGCCAGCAGCCGGTCCAGGTACGCCTCCAGCCAGGCAAAAAACTCGGCGTCAAGAATAACCCCATACTTAATGACCTCGGCGAGCCCGGCCCGCAGTTCCCGGTCCGGCAGGGTCCGCAGAGTGTCAACGTCGGCCAGCACCAGCACCGGCTGGTAAAAG
>JACUUW010000185.1 GCA_014859075.1 Desulforudis sp. | reverse complement strand
TGGACGGCGAAACAGCGCGTACCAGTGAAATACGCAACCTGGGCTTGGCCAAACTGACTCTCAACCTGTTTAATCCTCTCCATTTGAACTTGAACCTCCGCGGCGACGAAATTACGGCGACGCTGCACGAGCGGGAGTCGGGCAGCCCCCGCTTTGAACTGCAGAGGGTCTACCTGGAGACCAGGCAAGGGCGCGACCGGGTCCTGGATAAGTGGCGCCTGGAGCCCGCCGTGCTCGAAAACGGACAACGGATCTACGAAGTGTCCGCCACGCCGTCCAGAACCTTTGATTCGTTGTATGTGGTCGCGGAATACTCCGGGGCGCTCGTAGCGGAGAAACAAATCCCGCTGCGGTAGCAGAACCGTAATCTGTGCTCACACCCCGGCACCGGTAATCCCGCCTGACATAGATGGAGAGGTCCGCGACCCTGGAACAGGTTCACCGGTGGGCATAAGGGTTGAGGAACGCCCAGCCGGCGATCTCGCCGGCTTCTCGGCTTGTCAGCCGCGACTTGCATAGCACAAACAAATCAGGCATGATATATTTGTATTATACAAATAAGGAGGTGCTGACTTGAATCAGGTTGCCGCTTTGGTGTTGATCATTGCCGCAGAGCTTAAACTCATCGGGAAAGAAGAAGTAAAATGCTGCGGAGTCACACCTGATCAGGGGTACCTCCTGATGACGCTCTTGGAAACCGGTCCCGTGGGCATGCAGACACTGGCGGAAAAGCTGCGGGTGACCAGCAGCACCATGACCCGCAACATAGACAAATTAGAGACCGCCGGACTGGTCCAAAGGGTTAAATCAAAAACGGACGCCCGCGTTCTCCAGGTGGTGCTGACCGGACGCGGCCGGGCCGCCGCCGGGAACGTGGCCGAAACCTGGAGCCGTTATTTTGACCGGGTCACCGACGCCCTGTCGGCAGCGGAGCGGCAGGCGGTGCTCCACGGTCTGCAGCTTCTGAGCAGAAGTATCCGACTGAGTGGACCCTGCTGTTAGACAACTCAACTTTTTGGGGAGGAAAAGAAAGTGAATAAGAAGGAAGAAGTGAAGCGCACGGTACGGGAGCATTACGGAAAGGCGGTTTCCGCCGACAGCCGCGGCGGCGGTTGTTGTGGTCCCGGTGCCGATTGCTGCGGCGGCCCGTCCGTGGGAATAGGCGTGGAAGGTTTCGGGATGACCAACTACACCCTCGTTGAATTGGCAAGCGTCCCCGAAGACGCGGCGAAATACTCCTTCGGCTGCGGAAACCCGCTGGCCTTTTCGGAAGTCCAGGAAGGCCAGACGGTGGTGGACATCGGGTCGGGAGCGGGGCTGGACGCCATCATCGCCGCCCGGCACGTCGGCCCCGCAGGCCGAGTCATCGGTCTCGACATGACCCCGGAAATGATCCAGCGGGCCCGGGAAAACGTACGGCAGGCCGGGCTCGCTAACGTAACCTTCCTGCAGGGCGATGCCGAAAGCATGCCCCTTGCTGATGAAACCTCCGACTGGGTGATCAGCAACTGCGTGATCAATCTGGCGCCGGACAAGAAGCGGGTTTTCCAAGAAATCTTCCGCATCCTGAAGCCGGGAGGCCGGATGCTGATTTCCGATATGGTCGCCGAAAACCTGCCGCCGGAAGTGCTCTCCAGCAGTGAAGCGTGGTGCGGCTGTATCGCCGGCGCCGTCTCGGAAGCGGAATACATCGCGGCGGTGCGGGCGGCCGGTTTTAAGGATGTGCGCGTGGTGAACCGGGCGGAGATGGATCCCCGAACCGCGGCTTCCGTGGTGGGTTTCGACCTTGGTGGGAGCCCGGACGAA
Organism: Desulforudis sp.; assembly: GCA_014859075.1. GTDB lineage: Bacteria > Bacillota > Desulfotomaculia > Desulfotomaculales > Desulforudaceae > Desulfopertinax. The sequence goes on along the minus strand of JACUUW010000185.1, from coordinate 1,904 downwards.
ATCGCCCAAAGCGCCGCAAAACACGGCACCAGGGTGGCCAGCATCAAGGTGGCGGCCGTGAAACCTGGCGCCTGAAATCTCTTGTACAATTCCGCCTTTAACGCACCCCTGGTAGGGCCGAACCGAGACCCCCTTTGCCAGCCGCGCAAAGGGGGTCTTCGACAGCCCGGCCGTTCCCCCGCTGCCTGCGTGTCCTGCAACCGCTGCCTGAGTACCATAGAGCGGGGACTCCCGCTGAAATGCTACCGCGCGCCGGACATGCGTACGCCCGGCCGCCGGGCGAGCGCTGATCCCCGTCCTTCTGCCGTATTCGTCCAGCGGCATCAAACCGTGCCATCCCGCACCGCTACCGGCACCAGGCCTCACTCCGGCTGGAAGCCTAAATAGTGACTTATTGTGACAATGCTAGATAAAGGAAAATATCCTTGCCTGTAGAAACCTGCAAGCAAGAACAAAAGAAGGGGGGCACCCCAAGTGCCGACAACCGGTGAGAAGCCGGGAAAGGGTACCTACCAATGCGTGTTCTGCGGTCAGGTGTTGACACTGGACGATCACACAGATACCCTTCCTCCGTGCCCCAGATGCAGAAACACAAAGTTCAGTCGCATCAGATAGACTCCAAAAGCTCTTGAATAGCCGCTTCTTCGTACCCAAACAGCTTACCCATCAGCCAATGATCGGTCACCGTCCGGGGATCCTGCGGCGCCGCTTTTATGACCTCCAGTATGTGCGGGTACTTGTAGATCCACAAGGACACCCAGCCCGGATGCAACTCCTCAACGTAGATCTTGAGTCCGAAGACTTCCGTTACGGTCCTCTCCGCCGCCTCCAGGTGTCTTTTCTGGATCGGCATCAGCGCCGCGGGCTTCCCTCTCTGGACCATGTAGCAGTACACTTCGAGTCGTGCCTGGGAATCACTCACCGCACTCACCCACAAAGGTCAAGTAGGACAGACCCCACGGAATGATATGCCGATCCCCGAGGAATTAGTATCACTTGGCTGTCACAACAATTTGAAAATCGTTGGGAGTGAACCAGTCACAATAAACGCACTTTCTTCCTTCCCAATGCTCACTCCCGCGGGAACCGCCAGCAGGAGGGGAACCTATCCTCGGGAACGTCCAATTCCTGCGTCACCTTACCGTCTTTAATGACGGTCAGGCTCCCCTCCACGGCCCTGATCTCCCCGACAATCCGCCCGTCGGCGGAACAGGCCAGAATACAGGTCATGGGGATCCACCGGAAGGGACCTCCGGAGGGGTCTTCTTCAATCGCCGCCGGCGTCCAGCTGACGATCAAAAGGTCATTACCGGTGTACAGCGTGGGGGCGACACAGAATTCCTGCGCCTTAATGTTATCGCGGGCAAAATCACGAAGGTGGGCGTTCACCTCGTGCAGGGGGGAAAGGCGGCCCGTTTCCAAATCGAGTGCCTTGACCTCGGCGTGTTGCTCGGCAATCACGATACGGTCGCCCCACCGGGCCATCTGGGTGCCGCCACCGGCTTCACTGATTTCCAGGTCCTCCGAGACCGTCCTCCAGCGCATATCCCGCCCGTCGAAATCACCCACGGCCAAACCGAGGCTGTTGCCCGTACCGGGGCTCAAACCGGACGTCTCCACACACAGGCTTATTCGTCCCTGACCGTCGGCGTTGATGGCCACCGGCCGGAGGTACTCCCAGCCCGGCTTGAGATCGAGATTGAGAGGCACTTCCTGCAGGCCCGCGGGGCTTCGGATTTTCATTTTAGGCTGTTCCCCGAACGCGCCGCTGACCATAATCAGGTTGTCGCCGGCCGAGGGGCATTTCACCAGGTCCCTGATAGAAATCTCCCGTTCTAGAACGAGAATCTGGTAATCCGGGTGTACATTTTCAACCAAAACCTCTTGATCCGGCAAGTCGGGAA
>JACUUW010000184.1 GCA_014859075.1 Desulforudis sp. | reverse complement strand
CCCGGCGTCCGGGCACCGTGATCGACCTAACCGGGGGCACCAAGGTGATGGTGGAGGCGCTGGGCGCTGGCCGCCTCCATATCGACGCTTACAACCATTTGGCCGTACTGGCCTGGCGGGACGGCGGTTTCAAGAGAGCCGAGAAGCTTTATCAGCAGGCGTTCAGCATCGGCCGACAGGTGTTGCCGGACAACTTTAAAGGGCGCCTGACCTGGACCTTGTTCTATAACCGCCCCTTCTTGCGAGCCGTCCATGGCCTTGCCCTGTTCCGGGTACAAAACGGTAACGTTTCCGAGGCCGGGCGCTTGCTGAACAGGCTGCTGCAGTTCGATCCCAAAGACCCTTTGGGGGCCAGGGAGATTCTGCGGAACCTGTAGCCGATCTGCACGAAATCTGTAGAATTATTCATTTATGTCACTATTTCTGCCTAACTATTGAGCCGGATGCTTATTTATGATAAAATACATTTCCCTTACCATATTTTTGACGGGGAGGTGTATTTTGCCGATGCATCTTGTCGTTTCGGATTTTGGTTGTGCGCTTGGGAAAAAGAGCGAGCGGCTGCTGGTGCGGCAAAAGGGCGCAGTGTTGAGTGAGACCCCGTTTTTCGACATCAAACAAATCACCATTTCCGGGCGCGGGGTTTCACTTTCCACGGACGTGATTCAGGAATGCTTGGAACACGGCATTCAGATCAATTTCATCTCCTTTTCGGGCAAACCCTACGCTAAACTGGCGGCGCCGAACCTGACCGGTACGGTGCTTACCCGACGCGAACAGTTGAAGGCCTACGAGGACCGGCGGGGCGTGGTTCTGGCCAAGTCCTTTGTCGAGGGTAAACTGAAGAACCAAACCAATGTGCTCAAGTATTTCGCCAAGTACCGGCGTAGCACGGACAAGGAAAAGTATGCGGAAATCTACCGGAAGATCGATGAGATTGATCGGATCCGCGGGCGGTTATCTACATTGGACGGCACGCGCATCGACGATCTGCGGGGGCAGTTGTTCGCGATCGAAGGACGGGGCGCTCATCACTACTGGGAGGCGCTGGCGCTGATCATTGGGGATCGGATTGAGTTTCCCGGCCGGGAGCGCCGCGGGGCGTCCGATCCTTTCAACTCGGCGCTCAATTATGGGTACGGCATTTTGTACTCCCAGGTGGAAGGGGCTATCCTGCTGGCCGGTCTTGATTCTTTCGCCGGCTTCCTCCATACCGACCGTCCCGGCAAACCGTCCATGGTGCTGGATATGGTGGAGGAGTTCAGGGCGGTGGCGGTGGACCGGACGGTCATTGTAATGGTGACGAAAGGGCCGGGTATCGAGATGGACGGGGACAAGCTGGCCGAGGGGACCAAGAAGGAGTTAGCCCGCCGGGTGTTGGACCGCCTGGACAGCGAGGAAAGCTTCGAGCGCAAAAAACACAAACTGCGGAACATCATTCAGATACAAGCGCGGCGGGTTGCCGGCTTTCTCAGGGGCGAGGGGAAGTACAAGTCCTTCACGGGGAGCTGGTAGCCATGAAGACGCTGGTGTCCTACGATATTGTGGAAGACAAGGTGCGGCGTAAGGTTTTTGAGGCCTGTAAGGATTATGGCCTGTCACACGTGCAGTATTCGCTGTTCTTCGGCCACCTGACCCAGAACCGCCGGGAAGAACTGTTTCAGCGGCTGCGACGGATCATCGGACGCCGGGAGGGCAAGGTGCTGATCTGCCCCATCTGTGACAAGGACATGCGGCTCTTGAAGACCATTGAGGTGTCCGCCGCGATGCCTGAAGAGGCCGTAGAGGCCTCCGTTTCGTACTCCGGACGCCCCCGAAAGAAGGCACGGGCCGGATGATGCTCAAAGTCAGCGATGTGAAGCAGTTTCTCTATTGCCCGCGGGTGGTTTACTTCACCTACGTGATGCCGGTTCCCCGTAAAGTGACCCGTAAGATGGAATACGGCAAGGAGGAGCACTTAGATATAGAAAGGCTGGAAAGGCGCCGCAAATTACGCAGCTATGATCTGTCCGGCGGGGAGCGGCGCTACCGGACCAAACTCCGCTCCGAGCGTCTTGGCGTGGAGGGTGTGCTTGATATGCACATTGTATGCAATTCCGGATGCTTTCCAGTGGAGTTCAAGAACACCTCCCGCCGCCCGGGGCTGCATCATAAGTACCAACTCGTTAGCTACGCGATGCTTCTGGAGGACCAGTATGGAAAACCGGTGCGGCAAGGATATCTGTACTTGACACCGGGAAAGCGGATCTATGGGGTCGAGATAACGCCGAACGCCCGGACCTTCGTAAGAAGAACGCTGGACAAGATCAGGATGATGATTGCCCGCGAGAGTTTCCCCCCGGCTCCCAGAAGGCCGGCACGCTGTTTCGAGTGTGAATACCGCAACTACTGTGCCGACGTGGTCTGATCCTCAGCCATCGTTATCCGTGAAGACTGAGGTGGTGAGCGGTGTATTTCCTTACCGAGGAAGAAAAGAAGCACCTGCTTAAAGGGATGCTGCCCCGATCCCGGGAGATGGGGATCGCTGAAGAACTCAGGGGATGGAGTTGGCCGGCACCGCCGCTGCAGCCGGTATACGATACAGTACTGGCGCTGTACGAGGTCGCCAACTCGTATTGCCCCACCAATCGTGATTTGTTCTTAAGGCGGGTGCAACGGGAGTTCCCGGCTCCGAGTGCGGCCATGGTTCAGGGGAGGGTGCTGCACGCCGCATTGGTCCACGTGCTCGTATCCGCCAAGAGGCTCATCTACTCGGTCGGGGTTTCACAGTACCAGGAAATTCTTCGGCAGTTGCAGGAATTAGAGCCTGTGAGTGTCGAATCCGATGTGCAGGCACTTGCCGATGAGGATGCCGCGGACCTAACGCGCAAAGTCGCTATCGTGACCGAGTTTGAAAAAGCGCGGGCCATATCCCGTATTCAGGAAATTTTGTTTAAACAGCCGTACATAGGGGAGGATTCCCTGGCCGGCTTGGCCGTTCCCGTAATTATGGAGCAGAAGTTGGACGGCTCATTCTTGGGCCTCAGTCCCAATCTCAGCACCGATGCGTTTATGGTCTGCGAGCCGATGATCGTTGATCTGAAGTTTGGAGAACGGCGGGACTTTCACCGACTGACGACTACGGGTTATGCCCTCGTTATGGAATCCCTGTACGAGTTTCCGGTGAATATCGGTTGCCTGGTTTACGGTGGTTTTCGCGGTGACCGGCTCATTATTAAGAAGGACCTGCACATTATTGATGACGAACTCCGGCAGTGGTTTATTGAATTCCGGGATGAGAAGGCCCGAATGGTCTACGAAGAGATCGATCCCGGTGTTCCCGCAGAATGCCATCAGGGTTGCTATTGTTATACAGCGTGCAACGGGTAGGATTTCGAAAATGGCACTCGTAGGCGTGGTTTAAGACCGGCTTGATGGGTGGGGTTTGGCAGGAAGCGATCCTGGCAGCCGGTGATAATACTGTGTTCCAGCAGAATCAGAGTCTTCGCAAAAAAGGGGTGATTGTGTGCAGGTAACTCAGTTTCGAAAAGACTGTGAGTTTTTGCCTTGGTGTATAGGCTGTAACCCTTGCAAAGCCTGGTTTCTTTTTTGACGCCAGGGTCGGTTTCAGCGACCGACCCGACGAAAAGGGTACTGAAAGGCTGAACGCGCCGCCGACGCCGCCGCGCTTGAATTGTTTCAGCGACCGACCCGACGAAAAGGGTACTGAAAGGGCCGCCGTTCAG